>JBEAVZ010000507.1:0-3360 GCA_041160645.1 Acidobacteriota bacterium | reverse complement strand
CCCCCCCGCGCCTGCTCTTTGATCTCGCGTGAACTGATCGGGCTCATTGCCGGTAGACGATCTCCTCCAGAAATAGTCCGGAGGGCGGTGCAGTGACCCGGGCCGGATCGAGCCGCCCCACCTGGCCCGGCTGTTCAGCGCGGCGGGGCCGGGTCAGCAGGGTCGTAAAGTCGTCGATCGTCGCCCGACCGCGCCCAATCTCGACCAGCGAGCCGACGAGCCGCCGCACCATCTTCCAGAGAAAATGGGAGGCGCTGATCTGGAAGACCAGCAGATGCTCCTCGCGGGTCAGTTGCGCTCCAACGACCTTGACCAGCGGCGAGAGGTCTGCGCGGCGCGGATCTAACTCACTGAAGGCCGAGAAGTCGTAGCGCCCCGTCAGGTGCGCGGTCGCCTCGGTCATCATCGCCACGTCGAGGCGGTCCTTGATCCACCAGACATACTTCTTGTCGAAAGCGGTGCGGCGCTGCGAGATGCGGTAGACGTAGCTGCGTTGCAGGGCGTCGTGCCGCGCGTGGAAATTGGGCGGCGCATCGGCGACCTCAAGCAGGTTGATGTCCGTGGGGAGCAGGTCGTTGATGCCGTGCATGATCTCGCGCGGACGGAGCCGCTCAAGCCGCTGGCGCAGCGCAACCGGCGTGCTTCCCCAGCGTGGAAATTTGATGTGGGCCACCTGGGCCAGGGCGTGAACTCCGGCGTCGGTCCGGCCGGCGCCACCCAGCTCGACCGGCCGTTCAAAGAACTGCTCCGCCGCCTGGTGGAGCGTCCCGGCAATCGTGCGGGCGTTGGCCTGGGCCTGCCACCCGCTGTAGCGGGTGCCGTCATATTCAAGGGTCAGTTTGAGAGTGCGCATGGTTGATCAGATTCTCGTCGCCGGGAGATGGTGAAGTTGGTTCAGATGTCGATTCCGCCGACCTTCGGACCGCCCTTCGGTTCAGGTTTGATGAGCAGCGCGTCACGTCGCTCGCGCTCCGCGACCCGGGGCGGGTTGAAGTAGGATTGCCACTCGGCCGGAGCATCGATCGTCTCGCCCCCGTGGCGGGTGAGACGCTTCCGGACCTGGCAGAGGACGGGCGTGTTGATCGCCACTCCGGAGACGATCACCTGCCCCTTCGTCAGCGCCGGCAGCTCGTCGAGCAGGCGGCGACCGGCCCCCTCGACCGACGAGGCGATCGTCTGCTGGTCGATCGGATTGACGATGCGCAGAATGAACTGCGTCATACACTGCGACAGGACATCCTGATCGAGCTTGCCCGGCCGCTGGGTGATCAGGCCGATGCCCACGCCAAACTTGCGCCCCTCGGCGAGAATCTGCTTGAGAATGTCGGTCGAGACGACCTTTGCGCCGGCTGGCGCGTAGCGATGCGATTCCTCGAGCAGGACGAAGACCGGGTAGGGCAGGTAGGATTCGTCGCCCGCCTCGGCATTGCCGCGGACTGTCGCCACCCGCGCCTTGTTGGTCCGGCGCAGCAGCGCCCCGACGATCACCTGCTGTTCGTGCTCGTCGACGTCCGAGAGCTGGAGGATCGTGCACTGGCCGGGCCGGAAGAGATCCTGCAGATCGAGGTTTTCATGGTCAGAGAAGATCCGGCTCTGCTCAAAGCGGCGGCGGAGTCGCCATTCGAGCCCGTCGATACTGCTCACATTTCCGCCGCTGTTGCCCTTGCCGTCGTCATCGCCGTATTTCTGGCTGAGCACCTCGTCAAGCAGATCCTGGAATCCCCAGAGGCCGCGTTCTCCCCGCCCCCGCGTGTTGATCAGCGCCCGGTAGGCCTGGCTCAGATAGGTCCGCATCTTCTCGGTCATCTCCGGCAGCAGATAGACGATGTCGGCCTCGGTCAGGCTCGAGAAGCGAATCTTGATCCGTTCCGGGGTGTAGAGGCGGACCTCCGGGCGGTAGGATCCCTCCTGGAACGCCGGATGCTGGTGGATCTCCTGCAAGGTGCCATACTCACCGTGCGGATCGATGATCAGGACGGCGGCCCGGTTGTGGGGCATGAGCAGCTCTTCGAGCAGGACTCCGGCAAGATAGCTCTTTCCCGATCCGGTGCTCGCCAGCACGGCGAGGTGGGTCGAGACAACTTCGCGCACGGCGAGGACGATTGGCACCTCGTCGATCTGCCGCGTCAGCAAAGAGCCGATGTGGGCGCCCCCCGCCTCGCCCCGGCGGCGCGGCGAGAGCATCCCCGCCAGCATCTCGTTCGAGGCCAGATAGATCGGCTGCCCCGGGATGGCCGGGATTCGCGGGTTGATGAAGTCGCTCAGTTGGGTGCTGAAGTAACCGATCGTTTCGACGGTGATCTCATAGATCTCGGCATTGTCCTGGCTCAGTCCGAGCAGGCTCGTGACCTCCGCCGGGGCCGTGCGCGGGTCGGTCAGGAAGCTGTCCGGCCGGCCACGCACGAGCCTGCGGCCGGTGATCGTCCCGACGATCCGCCAATCCTCGCCCAGCCCGGAAGCCAGATAATAGACGAACTCTCCAATCCGCGTCTGCTGATTGTCGGTCGTGATGAAGGTGTATTCGTGTGGGTCTTCTCCGGGTCCCTTGACGGTGCCGACCAGTATCTCTTCCATAACCGCCATCATAGTGATTTATCGGCGAGAAGTCACGACGATCGATTAGGACCGATAGGACGGATAGGACCGATAGGACTTATAGGACAAATAAGACTTATTCTCAGACCGATTCAATCAGTCCGACTGGACCTAAGGTCCTGTCCGTCCTATCAGTCCTATTCCTCAGGGGCGCCTGAAGCACAAAGTGCTACTGCCCCGGGGCTTTTGCAAAACCCCTCGTCGGCGCGGGAATTCGCGCGACCGACTATTGACTATTTAGGGACAAGTAACGACGATGTTCTCCACACAACTTCAGCGAAGATCTTGGTGCTGACATTGCCACTTGCAACAAATCGGATCAGACAGGGCGAGAGGAGCCCGTGGAGGCTTGTCGATGAGAAGGGGTCATATCGGCTACGTGTTGATACTATTGCTGATCGTGACGACCGTGTTCTGGCTGGATGGTCGGCCATTGAAGGCGGGCGCGCAGGGCACGCCGGTTAGGCCGGCTAGTGTTGATTTCGAGCGTGATATTCGTCCGTTGTTTCTCGCCCGGTGCGCTGGTTGCCACGGAGCTGAGCGACAGAAGGGTGGGCTGCGACTCGATCAGCGCGAGAGCGCGCTCCGGGGAGGGGCGAGTGGACCGGTGATCCGGCCTGGTGACGGCGCCGGGAGCGAACTGATCCGTCGGGTCACGAGCCGTGAGGCGGCGGAGCAGATGCCCCCGACGGGGGAGCGGCTGACCGCCCGTGAAGTCGCCCTGTTGCGGGCGTGGATCGATGCCGGAGCTGCCTGGCCGGCTGA
>JBEAVZ010000430.1:0-3238 GCA_041160645.1 Acidobacteriota bacterium | reverse complement strand
TTTGAGACCCGCGTCGAAGAACGGCTGACCGCGGTCGACACCCACCTCGACGAGACCTCGACCCGCATTGAGAAACGGGTGGATGAGCGGCTCGAGGCCGCGGAGAAGCAGCTTGACCGGCGGATCGAGGCGGTGGAGCTGCGCCTTGACGAGCGGCTGGCCGGGATCGAGGCCCGACTTGAGGAGCGGCTCGGAGCGATCGACGCGCGAATCGATCAGCGTCTCGAGGCGATCGAGAGCTCGAACGACCAGCGTTTCGACGACGCTGAGCAGCGCGTGGTGGCGAGGTTCGAAGAGATCGAGTCGGGACTGACCCGCCGGGCGACCGAGCACGAGGCCTCGCTCGACGCGCGTGTTGAGGCGCGACTGGCCGCGGTCGAAGCGCGCAGCGTGCAGAGCTTCAGCGAGCACTCACGCGCCGTCGACATCCGGCTCGATGATCGCCAGGTCGGCATGGATCGGCGCATCGATGAACGGTTCAATAATCTCGAGCAGCGAACCGACGCGCGGATGGAAGCCCACGAACTGCGGATCGACCGGACCCTCGAACAGAACCGCAACGACATCATCGAAAGGACCGATCTGTTGCTGCAGGTCTTCGACCAGCGGCTCGACCAGCAACGGCGGGCCTTCGCCGGACGTTCTCCCGAGCTGTCAACCAACTCCGCTGAGGCGACCGGGAGTCCGGTCAGCGAGCGGCGCAGTGCGCCCCTCCGGAAGAGAGAGGGCACACTCTACGATGAGATCATGGCCTGGAAGAGCCAGGCGGAGAGCGGACTTGACCACTATACCGCCGCTGAGCAGGAGATTGTCGACTACCTGCTCAGCTTCATCGCCGATCCGGCCGCCCAGGGCTATGTGCGTCAGCATATGCGCCGCTATCTCGGCACGCTCCACCGCATTCCTCCGGCCCGGCGCAGCGGAGAGGCGGTCCTTGAGCTGGGAAGCCTGACGCCGCTCGCCCCGGCCATCCGGCGTTTCTGCGGATACCAGCGAATCATCGGCAACAACTGGTGGCCGGGAGACGAGAAGACCACCGAGAAGATCTTTGAGCAGACCAACGGTGGCGAGCGACTGGCGATTCCTCTCCACAATTTCAATGTCGAGGTCGACCCGTTCCCCTTCGCCGACCGCTCGTTCCGGGTCATTCTCTGCGGCGAGTTGCTCGAGCATCTCCAGCGCGATCCACTCCATATGCTCTGGGAGTGCAACCGGGTGCTCGAGGATGATGGTCAGCTGATCCTCACCACGCCCAACATTGCCGGGTCTCGATCGATCGAGGGGGTTCTGACCGGCTGCTCCCCCTACCTCTTCTCCCAGTACAATCTCGAGAGCAGCTTCGACCAGCACCATCGCGAGTATGCGCCACAGGAGGTGCAGCTGGCCCTCGAGGCCGCCGGCTTCGAAGTCCTCAAGCTGGAGACCGAGGATGTCTGGCGCCGCGCCAATCCGGCGATAATCGAGCTTCTGGCGAGCTTTGGTCTGGCGACGGAATTGCGAGGAGACAACATCTTTGCGATGGCCCGGAAGGCCGGACCACCGGTTGAGCGCTACCCGCGGACTCTCTACATTGACTAATATGATTGCGGATGACGAGCTTGCAGAAGAGCCGGAGGAGAGTGAGCTGATCGACACGGATGGGCCACCACCCCTTGTCTTCAAAGTCGATCAACCGGCCGGGGGGATGCGGCTCGACTCATATCTGGCGGGCCTGATCACAACGACCAGCCGGACGCAGATCCGGCGGGCGATCGAAGCGGGCAAGGTGCAGGTCGACGGGGTGGCCGTAACCCGCCCGGCCTGGCCGGTCAGCCTGGACGAAACAGTAACCATCACGCCTCTCCCGCGGGCTCCCCTCGAAGCACGCCCTTCGGCCATTCCCCTCGACATCATCTACGAAGACGAGTCGCTGATCGTCATCAATAAACCGGCCGGCATGGTCACGCATCCTGGTGCCGGAGTGGTCGAAGGAACGCTGGCCAACGCGCTCGTCCACCGGTTCAATGAGCAGTCGCTCGCCCTGCCCCGCCGCGGTGGTGCCTCACGCCCTGGGATCGTGCACCGGCTCGACGCCGGGACATCAGGGGTGATCGTCGCCGCCAAGACCGATGCGGCCCACCTGGCCCTCGCGGAACAGTTTCAGGCCCGCCGGGTCCGCAAGATCTACACGGCCCTCGTCTATGGTCAGATTGACTTGGATGAGGGGCGGATCGAGGCCCCGATTGGACGCGATCCACGCAGTCGGATCAGGATGGCGGTTCGTCCGGCTGGCGAGGGGCGCGAAGCGCTCTCACTCTACCGCGTCATCGCGCGCTATCGCGAGTTTACGCTGCTCGAAGTGGAGATCAAGACCGGGCGAACCCACCAGATCCGCGTCCATCTCGCCCACCTCCGCCACCCGATCGCCGGCGATTCAGTCTATGACGGGGGAAGGATCAACGCCGTCAGGGAGATCCGGACCCGGATCGCCCTGGTGAAACTTGACCGGCCCTTCCTCCACGCGACCCACCTCGGACTCTTCCACCCGGTGACCGGCGAATGGATGAATTTTAGCGCCGAACTGCCGGCCGATCTGCGCGCCGTCCTCGCGATTGTCGCCGGTTGACCGGCGCGCCTCAGACCCGGAAAAAGATCTTCCGGCGGTAGAAGACCCACATCACTCCCCACCAGAAGACGACATAGCTGACGGCATAGGCGAGGGAGGCGTTGAGGGGGGTGAGCCAGCTGGTGAAGAGACGCCGGTAGAGGAAGCTGCGCAGGGTCTCGGCCGTTCCATCCGGCAAGGTCAGATGAATCTCCGTCAGCAGATCGGCCATCATTCCGGAGAGGATGAAGAGAGCCAGCGCGTTGACCCCGAAGACGACGAACGGCCACGCCCAGCGACGAATCCCCTGCAGATCGACCAGCCAGTAGCAGAGAGCGAAGAGCAGCAGTCCGAGACCAGCCGTGAAGAGAACGTATGAGCTGGTCCAGAGCGCTTTGTTGAGCGGAAAGAGGGCACTCCAGCCGTAACCGGCAAGAAGCAGGAGCATCCCAGCCGCAAAGAGTCCCGCCGCGCGCTCCATCCCCTCCCGTTTGGCACGGAGCCATTGCCCGGCCAGAACTCCAATGAGGGCAGTCGCCACGGCCGGAATCGTACTGAGAATACCCTCCGGATCATACTGCGGGCGATAGATGTGGCCGGCGAGAAGGGTTCGATCGACCCAGGAGGGCAGGCTCCCCTCGCGCGTCAGATCAC
>JBEAVZ010000407.1:0-5908 GCA_041160645.1 Acidobacteriota bacterium | reverse complement strand
GCTCTACGGGCACATTCTTGGTGAACTCTTTGGGCGAACCCGGCTCCTAGAGGAGTTTGGGCAACGTTACCCGGTCGAGGTGGCGGATGTGCGGGGAAGGCTGACCACGACGCTGCTCGAGAGCTACCGCGAATGGCTCGGCGGGGGGCGGAGCGCCATTCCGCGCATCGCCATTGTCGACTGGGCGGGGGTGGCGACGCGGGAAGAGTTCGAGATCTGCCGACGCCACTTCGAGTCGCTCGGGATTCCGACGATCATTACCACTCCGGAAGAGCTCCAGTACCGTGGCGGCTGGCTCCAGGTCGAAGATTTTCGCGTCACCCTCGTCTACAAAAGAGTGGTCATCTCTGAGCTGATCGAGCGGTACGGCGCGGAAGGCGTGCGACAACATCCGCTCTTCCGGGCGACGCGGGAACGGGCCGCCTGCCTGATCAACGGATTCCGCGCGCACGTCCTGACCAACAAGACCCTCTTCGCCGTCCTCTCCGACCCGGTCTTCGACTACCTCTTCCGCGACGACGAGCTGCCGGCCCTCCGTCGCCACATTCCGTGGACGCGGCTCTGGCATGAGGGGCTGACAAGCTATCACCACCGGCGGGTCGATCTGCCGGAGTTCGCCCTCGCCAATCGCGAGCGGCTCGTCCTCAAACCGACGGGTGGATATGGCGGGCGTGGAGTGACACTCGGCTGGGAGTGCGCGGATTCGGAGTGGGCGACCGCGCTCGAAGAGGCGCTCGAGGGCCGTTTCATCCTCCAGGAGCGGGTCGAGATCCCGCGCCAGCTCTTCCCCTTTCTGCGTGAAGGGGAGCTGACATTCGAGCACCGCTATGCCGACTTTGCCCCCTACACGTGGCGGGGCGATCTGGCTGAGGGGGCCGGCGTCAGACTCTCCGGATCGAGCCTCCTCAATGTCTCCACCGGCGGCGGATCGGCCGCCCCGCTCTTCATTATCCGTCACTGAGACAGAATGTATAACTGCGGCGCCAGGTCGAAAATGGCCAGGCTTTAAATGAATCCGGCGCGGTGACCGCGCCGGAATTACAGGGCTATCCGCAACTACTTGCGGTTTGCCGGGGCATTCTCACCGATCGAGAAGTTGAGTTTGCCGAGCTCGAGCTGGTAGAACGACTTGTAGCCGTTGTACCGGGCCGCGCCGTCAAGCTCCTCCTCGATGCGCAGAAGCTGGTTGTACTTGGCAATGCGGTCGGTGCGCGAGGCCGAACCGGTCTTGATCTGGCCGGCATTGGTGGCCACTGCCAGATCAGCGATAAAGGGATCCTCGGTCTCGCCCGAACGGTGGGAGATGATGGCCGTGTAGTTGTTGATCCGCGCCATCTCGATCGCCTCGAGGGTCTCGGTCAGCGTGCCAATCTGGTTGACCTTGATGAGGATCGAGTTGGCGACGATCTCCTCGATACCACGGGAGAGGTAGCGCGTGTTGGTGACGAAGAGATCGTCGCCAACCAGCTGAACAACGTCGCCCAGCTCGCCGGTGAGGGCCGCCCAACCGGTCCAGTCATTCTCGGCCAGTCCATCCTCGATCGAGATGATCGGATACTGCCGCGCCCAATCGACCCAGTACTCGACCATCTTCTCGGAGGTCAGCTTGCGTCCATCTGATTTCTTGAAGACATAGTGACCATCGATGTAGAACTCCGAGCTCGCCGGATCGAGGGCAATGGCAATCTGCTCGCCCGGGGTGTACCCGGCGGCGGTGATCGCTTCGAGGATGGCCTCGATCGCCTCGTCATTCGACTTCAGGCTCGGCGCGAATCCGCCCTCGTCGCCGACGGCGGTCGAGTAGCCGCGCTTCTTCAACACGCCCTTGAGGGTGTGGAAGACCTCGGCGCCCCAGCGCAGCGCCTCGGCAAACGAGGGCGCGCCGGCGGGGGCAATCATGAACTCCTGAAAATCGACGTTGTTGTCGGCGTGGGCGCCGCCGTTGATGATGTTCATCAGCGGGACGGGCAGCACGCGGGCATTGGTGCCGCCGATGTAGCGATAGAGCGGCATCTCCAGCTCTGTCGCCGCCGCGCGCGCCGTCGCCAGCGAAACGGCAAGAATCGCGTTGGCGCCAAGCTTCGACTTGTTCGGTGTGTCGTCGAGGTCGATCATGACCTGGTCGACTTCGACCTGGTTGAAGGCGTCCAGACCGACAAGGGCATTGGCGATCGTCTTGTTGACGTTCTCGACCGCGTGGCGGACTCCCTTCCCGAGGTAGCGGGTCTTGTCGCCATCCCGCAACTCGACCGCCTCATTCTCGCCCGTTGAGGCGCCCGATGGAACGGCCGCGCGACCAACAGCTCCACTCTCGAGCAGAACCTCGGCTTCTACCGTCGGATTCCCGCGCGAATCGAGGATCTCCCGCGCGACTATCTGGTCAATAATACTCATATGCGATGCTTCTCCCTTGTTTTCTGAACTATTATTCCATACCTGACCATCCCTGCCCCGAGCGGTCGGCCGCAGAGATGATCAGGACGCTATTTTCCTTAAAAAGCATACTTCAATGCAAATTGAATCTGGCGCGGACTGATCAGAGTATTGATCGATCGGCCAAAAGATGGCGCTTCGAGGACGCGGACCGGAATGCCAAAATGGGTCCGATTCCAGAGGTTGAAAGCCTCGACGCGCAGGGTCAGCAGGTGACCGCCACGCAGCTGAATGTTCCGGTTGAGACTGAGATCGGTCCGGAAGACGCCCGGCGCCCGGAAGGTGTTGCGGCCGACGCGGCCGTTCTCACCCAGCGCGGCGAGGAGGTTGAGTGGCGACCCATTGAGCCGCAGCAGGGTCGGGCCATCACCACCCGCCGCCAGTCCGGCGAGCGAATCGAGCCGGTCAGTCAGATTGCCGTCGAGATTGACGTCGTAGCTGGTATTGACCGTAAAGGGCTGTCCGGTCTGGATGGTCGAGATGGCCGCCCACTGCCACCCTCCGAGCAACGCCCCACCGAGACCGCGCTGCCGATCGAACCGGCTCAGAAATGGAAGTCCGCCAACAATGCTCACCGCCAGCCGCTGGCGGATGTCAAACCCGGCATCCCCACGCTCGAGGCGGAGCTGACGGTCATCCTGCGGAAGCGCCGCGGCGCCGGCAACATCGAAGATGTCCGAGACATCATCGATGGCGTGCGACCAGGTGTAGGCGGCGGTCATCTGGAAGCCGCGCGAAAACTGGCGCGTCAGAGTCGCCTGGAGCGAGTGGTAGATCGAGGAGGCCGATGAATCGAAGATCGTGTAGGCGCCCAGGTTGGCATTGGGCCGCGCCGATCGCTCGTCCCCGACACTGAGTGGCGGCAGCGAGATTGCGAAGAGCGGATCCTGACCAATTCCAATCGGATTGACCGGGAGGGTGATCGAATTGGGGCCCCCATTGGGAGTCCGGAATCGCGTCAGCCCGACGCCGCGGGTGGCAACCCAGGCCACGTTGAAGAGCCAGTTCTCGCCCAGCTCCCGCTCGACCTGCAGGTTGTACTGGAAAGCCATCGGCGAGCGCAGGTTGTTGTCCGGCAGGGTAAAGGCAAGTCCGCCACCCGAAGGCAGAAGCCCGACCGCCGAAGGGTTGAAAAGCAGTCCGAGCACCGACTGGAGCGCCCCATCCGGCACATTGAGTGAATTGAGAGTGCCTTCCTGGATCAGCCCATAGCGTGTGATCTGACCGTTGCGGATGATGTCCATCGGGACAAAGCGCGGATTGAAGACGGCATAATTGCCGGTCAGCCCGCTCACAAAGTTGGTGTTGCGCGCATAAGAGAAGGTGTTGACGTCGACATTGTACGGAATGAAGGTCGGAAAGACGTTGCGCGACTGGTTGACGATGCTGCCAAGCGTCAGATCGTGGTAGAGCCCCGCCCCACCCCGGATGACGGTGCGCCCGGCCTGGCTCTTGCGGCGGGCAAACGGATCCCAGGCAAAGCTGAAGTGGCTGTTGAAGTTGTTCCGGTCGGTCCGAAAGATCTTCTGCCGTCCGCCCAGCACATCCCGGAGGGCCGCGAGGGTCTGATTGAGCGAATTGACCAGCTCGTCATTGCCATAGATCAGCTGCCCGTTTGAGAAGGGGGCCGCGAGACGATATGAACTGTCGACCGCCGGAAGACCGCTGAGGCTGAAGGTGCGCTCGATCCGTCGATTGGCCTCAACCGGCGTCGTGTTCAGCTCATAACGCAATCCGAAGTCGAGAGTCAGACCGTGGCGGGTGCGCCAGTTCTCGTTGACAAAGAGATTGTATTGCCAGAAACGGAGGGCAATCGTCGAGTCAGGCTTGCCGATCGCCAGCGACTGGAAGATGCCGGTCGGAATGCCAAGGGCGGCCAGATCGCTTCCGCTGAAGAATCCCGGACGGAGACAATCACCCGGCTTCGGGCTTGGGTTGGGACCATACTGGCTGATCTCCTTGATCGGCGCCTCGTCGATCAGACAGGTCAGATCCGGTGATCCGCCAAAGAAGATCTGCGGACGATAGTTGCGATTGAGAAAGCTGTTGAGCTGGCTCCGGCGGATATCGGCGCCCAGCTTCACGGTATGCTGCCCGCGGAACGCGGTCAGGGTATCGGCAAACTGGATCGTATTGTTCTGCCGGGCCTGCGGAAAGAGATAGGGGTCGAGACCGACCGGGCTGAAGGGCGAGACGATGAGCTGCCCAACCGGGCCCAGCGCTCCATCAGCCTGCAGGTTAGGGCCCGGCAACCGGTAGTCGGCCACGGGGGGATTCAAATCGGGAAAGGAGCCGTTGGAGATGAGCGGCGCGTTGAGCAGGTACGGCTCGCCCGGCAGATACCGGGAGGGGATCAGGTAGGGATCGCGGAGCTCCGCGAACCGGAGGCGGGTCCGCCCATAGCTGGCCCGCAGCTGATTGGACAAAGTCGGAGTGAGCTGGCTGCTCAGGAAGAGCGAGAGGTTCTGGGTCCGCACCGCCGGCTTGACCCCGGAGAAGATCGCCCCGCCAACTGCGGGCACCTTGCGCTGATCGTCGGTGTAGTTGTAACGAGCGGTGAAACTGTGGGAGACCTCGGGGCCAAAGAGCCGAAAATTGTGATCGAACTTGAGCGAGTAGATCGTTCCCTGCCCGTCGCCCGGCAGAACCTTGGTGTAGGTGTTTTCGCCGTATGGTCCAACCGGATTATTTGGAAACGGGAAGAGGGAGAAGACCGAATCACCGGCAATAAAGGTCGGCGAGTATTCGACCGGACTCTGGTTGGGAGCCGCCGCGACGAAGCCGGTCGCCCCGAAGTTGAGAAAGCCGCGCTGGGCAATCGTCGGAACCGAGAAGTGGGTCTCCTGGTTTGAGCGGAACTGCTGGCGCTCGAAGGAGCCAAAGAAGAAGGTCCGGTCGCGCCAGATCGGAAAACCGATTACCCCGCCACCCTGGAGGCGCTGGTATTGATCATCATCGAGCGAAGGGTTGGGTTGAATGATCGGGACCGGATCATCGAAAGTGCTCGACCTGAGGGTGACCGGAATGCGGCGGGTATTGACCGGAACTCCATTCTCGAAGCGTCCGATCGCCGTCGCTTCGAGCCGGTAGCTGGCCGCCTGGTCAGAGTTAAGGTCGAAGAAGTTCCGCGCGTTGAGCGAATCGTGATTGAAGAAGTTGTAGAGGGCGCCGTGAACCTGGTTGGTTCCCGACCGGCTGACCGCATTGACCTGCGAGCCGATGCTCCGCCCCTGCTCGGCGTCCCAGAGGTTGCTGACAATCTGAATCTCGCGGACGCTCTCGATGCTCTGCGGCGTGAGGGAGGTGAAGCCCTGGCGCCGCACGCCGATATCCTCATCGTTGTTGTCTGAACCGTCGACGGTGAAGTTGTTGGAGCGGGCCCGCATGCCATTGACCGAGAACTGACCGGGAGTGCCGATTCCGGAGCCAAGACCGGGACCAGCGACGCCCTTCACCTCGGGTGGCGGAGCGACGC
>JBEAVZ010000378.1:0-8171 GCA_041160645.1 Acidobacteriota bacterium | reverse complement strand
AGTCGTTGCAGGTCGGGCGGCAGGGTCAGACCGGCCGTCGAACAGCCCCCCTGCGCGTTGATCACCCGGTGCCAGGGGATCTCCCGCTCATCGACCGGGGTTGCGTGCATGACGTTGCCGATCGCCCGGGCATCATACCCTTCACCCAAAATCCGGGCGATCTGTCCATAGGTCATGACCCGCCCGGCGGGGATCCGCTGGACGAGGTCATAGACCCGTTCGCGATAGGATGGTCGGCCACGATCGACCATTCTCTTAACCGAAGAGCTCGGGGACTGGGCAGCCGAGCATCCGCAGATAGACGTAAAGCTGACCACGGTGGTGAATCTCGTGTTCAAGAGTGAGGGTCAGTAGATCGAGACGGGAGAAGGATCGATCCGGACCAAATGGCGCAACCTTCTCTTCCCAGGCCTCATCAGGAATTGCCCTGACCTTGGCGACCGCCTCATCGTGGGATCTGTTGAAGGCGGCAATCAGTTCGTCCGTCTTCTGGTAGTTGGTGAAGTCGCGCGGGAAGACGCCGGTGATGATCGCCTCGACCAGCCCGGTCTCCGCCTGTGGAAAGTGGTTGACGAGGGCGCCGAGCGTCATCGATGTTTCGTGCGGCTTCCAGTCGTACTGGTCGTCGGGCGCCAGCTCCATCAATCTGACGGTCTGCAGATGGATGCGGTTCCAGTCGCGGAGGACGGTGTCGAGATGCGCAGGTTTGGACATGGCAGGCTCCTTTGTTTAAGAATCTCTTCTGAGGATGACCCGGGCCGGTGAACCATCACCAGCCTGAATTCTGAGGGGAAGACAGATCAGCTCGTAGTCTCCGGGCTGAACCGTGGTCAGATCAAGCCCTTCGACAATGATTACGCCACTCCCGAGGAGGGTCAGATGGGTCTCGGGGCGATCGAAGTCGAACTTTTCGATGGAGAGGTAGTCGATTCCGACCAGACGGATGCCACATTCGACGAGCAGCCGGGCCGCGTGGGGATCGACATAGACATAGTTTGGATGAAAGGAGCGCTCACGATGCCAGAGCGCTGAGTTGCTGGTCTTGAAGAGAAGACGACTGACGCCATCGAGAGGTTGCCCGGCGAGCCACTCCGCCGTGATCACCTGCAGGGCGCCGGCATCGAGAACCCGGCAGGGTCCGACCAACAGATCGAGTGGCAGCTGATCGACCGTCAATCCGCCCGGAATGAAGTGGGCCGGCGGATCGATGTGGGTCCCCGTATGAGTCCCGCAACAGAGGCGCGAGACCGCGGCGACATCACCAGCCGCCAGTGTCATAAGGGGCGTCACCTCCACCGCCGGATCACCCGGATAGACCGGAAGCTCGGGGGAGATCGGAACGGTGATGTCGTGGATGATCATCGCTTGCCCTCGCGAAAGACTTCTGAAAAAGAGTGGAGTCGTCAGTATAGAAACCGACTCCGGTGAAGTCAATCAGCCGATCTACCCGCCACTGGCGGGCTTCTGTCGCCGGCCAGCCCGTCAAATCCGGCCGTCCGTCAATTGTGACGAAGACAAAGTTGACCAGCACGTGTCAGGACTATTCGCAGCCGGATCGGTCCGCGCCGCTTCTCAGATGAAATGACCAAATGTCTGCGTCGATCCTCCGCAATGGAACGATTCGTGCCGTTTTCGATTTGGTTGACAATGGAGTAAACTCGGGGTTCTGATCAATCAATGGAGAAAACAGAAGATGAGTCCCCTCGAAAAAGAACTGGAGATCGCCAAAGCTCTCGCCCTCGAAGCCGGAAATCTGCTCATGGATTACTATCGCGGCGAAACAGCAGTTCAATGGAAGGGGGTTGACGACCCGGTCACAGCCGCCGACCACGCGGCCAGCGAGCTGCTGGTATCCCGTCTCGCGGCGGCATTTCCGGGCGATGGCATCCTCTCTGAAGAGCTTCCGGACGACGGATCGCGGCTCCGGCAGGAGCGGGTCTGGATGATCGATCCGATGGATGGGACGCGACAGTTTGTCGACCGGATCGATGAGTTTGCCGTGCAGATCGGGCTGACCATCGCCGGAGAACCGCAACTCGGCATTGTCTACCACCCGGCCCGGGAGCGGATGTTCTATGCGGCGACCGGCCTCGGCGCATATGTCGAAGAGAAGTGGTCGACGAAGCGACTCCAGGTTCCGCCGGAAGCGCAACCTGAGCAGATGGCGGCGGCGATGAGCCGGTCACACAGCCTGCCGGTCGTCAAAACGATCCTCGCCAGCCTGGGTGTCAACCGGGAGATCGCATCGGGAAGCGTCGGACTGAAGATGGGGATGCTGGCCGAGGGGTTGGCGCACATCTACCTCCACCCGGCCCAGCGGACAAGCATCTGGGATACCTGCGGACCGGAAGCAATCCTGCGGACGGCGGGAGGCGTGGTCACCGACATCTACGGCGAACCTCTCCGCTATGTCGATCCAACCGTCCGCAACCTGCGCGGCATTGTCGCGAGCAACGGCCCCCTTCACGCCCGGATCATCAGGACGATCGAGGCCACCCTCAAGGAGGCTGAAACGCGGTCATGAGTGATGAAGCGCTGCGCGCCTTGCCATCGATCGACCAGCTCCTGCGCGAGGAGGCGCTGGCTCCCTTTATCGAGACCGCGGGACGGGACAATGTGCGTGACCGGCTGCGCGAGGTACTCGGCGAGCTGCGAACCGAGATTCGCCTGAGTCAGGGGCAGAGTCCCCGGCCTCTCACCAGACCGGCCGTGGCCGAGATCGTTCACCGCCTGGCGCGACGCTTCGGCGCCCGTGACCGGCAGCGGACGCAGCCGGTGATCAACGCGGCCGGCGTGGTTCTTCATACCAATCTTGGCCGTGCCCCGCTCAGCCCGGCGGCGCTCGAGGCGATTCGTGAAGTTGCCGGCGGATACTGCAATCTCGAGTACGAGCTGGAGAGCGGGCGGCGTGGAAAGCGGGGCAGCGGACTGGAGTCGATGCTCCGTGATCTGGTCGGCGCTGGCCACGCCGCCTTCGTCAACAACTGTGCCGCCGCCGTGCTGCTGACCCTCAACTCGCTCGCCGAGGGGGGAGAAGTGATCATCTCGCGCGGAGAACTGGTCGAGATTGGCGGGTCATTCCGCATCCCGGACGTGATCACCAAGTCAGGGGCCCGGCTGCGCGAGGTCGGGACAACCAATCGGACCCGCCTCAGCGACTATGAGCAGGCGATCAACGAGCAGACGAAGGTCATCCTTCGCGCCCATCCATCAAACTACCGCATCGTCGGTTTCACCGAGAAACCCACCCTGGCCGAACTGGCTGGTCTGGCCCGGGCCCACCAACTGCCCTTCTTCGAGGATCAGGGCAGCGGCTGCCTGGTCGATCTGAGCGGAATCGGGCTTCACGACGAGCCGACCGTCGCCGCCTCGATCGCTGCCGGCGTCTCGGTCGTCGCCTTCAGCGGCGACAAACTGCTCGGCGGGCCGCAGTGTGGAATCATCCTTGGCGAACCCGACCTGATCAAAAAGATCAAATCGAACCCGCTCATGCGCGCCCTGCGGGTCGACAAGCTGACCTATGCCGCCCTCGAAGCGACGATTGCCAGCTATCTGCGCGGAGAGGCGCTCCGTGAGATTCCCGCGCTCGCCGCACTCCACGCGACCCGTGAGGAGATCGCCGCGCGGGCCCATTCATTTCTGGCTCAGGCTGGGCCACTCCCCGCTTCGATCAGCCTCGAACTGCACGAGGGGGCCTCGGTCGTTGGCGGCGGTTCCGCTCCGGAGAGCCAGCTGCCAACCGTCCTCATCGCCGTCAACTCGACGCGCCTCGCGCCACAACAGATCGAGGAGCGACTGCGTCAGCACTCGACCCCGATCATCGCCCGCGTCGTCAACGACCGCCTGACGATCGATCTGCGCACCGTCAGTCCGACCGAGGAGCAGACGATCATCGCGGCGCTGCGCCTTCTCGAGGCCCCGCCCGCTCTACTCTGAGAGCAGGCGGTACGAGACAAAGGCAAATCGCCGACTATCGGGCGCCCAGCTCGGGACATTGATCGTTCCCTGCCCTCCAAAAAGTCGCGTCAGTTCACGCACTCGGCCTGTCCGCGGATCGAGCAACCGCAGGGCGACGCTCTTGTTGGCCGGATGGGTGGCCGGATCGATCGGTTCAAGATAGCTGAGAAAGACGATCTTTCGTCCGTCAGGGGATGGATGTGGAAACCAGTTGTTCAGCTCATCGTTGGTGAGCTGCTGCTGGTCGGAGCCGTCGGCGTTCATGCGCCAGATCTGCATGCGACCGCTGCGGACGGAGTTGAAGTAGATGAAGCGCCCGTCCGGTGAGTAGTCGGGACCATCGTCGAGACCGGGAGCGGTCGTCAGTTGCCGCTCCGCTCCGCCCTCGACGGGGATCGTGAAGATGTTGTAGTCGCCATCGCGCTTGGCCGCATAGGCCAGCAGCCGTCCATCAGGCGACCAGCCGTGCCAGTATGAGGGCGCCTTCGTCGTCACCAGCCGCGGGGTTCCACCAGTCAGCGGCACCACATAGATCATCGAATTTTCACGCGGACTGTGCTCCCGATTGTTATGGCTGATCGCGAGCAGGCGCCCATCCGGCGAGATACCGTGGTCGTTGTTGAGCTGCCGGATCTCCCCGGTCTCGATCAGCTCCGGCCCCACCGGGGCGCGGCCCCTGACCGGCACGCGGTAGAGTCTCCCCTGGCGGTTGATCAGCAGATACCGACCATCTAAAGTCCAGTTGGGGGCTTCGAAGCGGCCCTCCTCGCGATGAACAATCGTCCGCTGGCCCGACTTGAGATCATAGATCTCCAGAATGCTCTCAACACGTGGCGCCGGCGTCTGGCCATCGACAACCGGGCAGAGCAGAAGAAGCAGGAAAAAGAGCCGCCTCAGGATCATCTATCCTCCATACGCAATTCAGGCTTACGCAATTCAGAGACACTCATCGAGCACCCGACCGATCGTCTCGACCAGCAGATCGGCATCACTCGCAGAAAATGGCATGGGCGGGCGGATCTTGACTACGTTGTGGAACGGCCCGTCGGTGCCGAGCAGAATTCCCTCTTCCCGGAGTCGGTTGGCGACATAAGAGGCCTCGGTGTCCGCCGGGGTGAGCAGCTCCCGCTCGCGCACCAACTCGATGCCGAGGAAGAGTCCCGATCCCCGCACATCGCCGACCAGCGGCGAAGATTCACGGAGCGGTCGCAACCCGGCGAGCAGACGCTCGCCCACCTGTCGGGCATGCTCCGGAAGCCCCTCCTCTTCCAGCACCTCGAGCACCGCCAGCCCGATCGCGCACGAGACCGGATTTCCACCAAAGGTGCTGAAGAACTCCATCCCATTGTTGAACGAAGCCGCGATCTCCGGCGTGGTCACCACCGCGCCAATTGGGTGGCCATTCCCGATCGGTTTGCCCATGACCACCATATCCGGAACGACGCCGTGCGCCTCAAAGGCCCAGAAATGGGTCCCAATCCGCCCATATCCGGTCTGCACCTCATCAGCGATGCAGAGCCCACCCGCTTCCCGCACCAGTCGATAGACCTCCGCGAGATAGCCGGGGGGGAAGAAGATCTGGCCGCCGACGCTCGGGCAGGTCTCGGCGATGTATCCTCCCGGGACACGTGAATGCTCCGCCAGGCGGTCGATGATGCCGGTGATATGACGGGCATACTTCAGCGCCGCCTCCGGATCATCGGCGCGGTAAAGCCCGCGGTAGAGATCCGGCACCGGCGCCGTGTGCACCCAGTCGGGAGGGCCTTCGCCGCCCGGTCCATCATGCTTGTAAGGGCTGATATCGATCAGCGAGGTCGTATGGCCGTGGTACGCTCCCTCAAGAACGATCAGATCCTTCCGCCGCGTGTGGGCGCGCATGAGCCGCAGCGCCAGCTCATTAGCCTCGCTGGCCGAATTGACAAAGTAGCAGACACTGAGCGGTTCCGGGAGGGTCGCACAGAGCCGCTCCGCATAGAGATTGATCAGGTCGTGAAGATAACGGGTGTTGGTGTTGAGGATGCGCATCTGGCGCACGCCCGCCTCGACCACCCGCGGGTGGCAATGGCCAACGTGGGGGACATTGTTGTAAGCATCGACATATCGGCGTCCTGTCTCATCAAAGAGGTACTGGCGCCAGCCGCGCAGCACCTTGACCGGTTCGCGGTAGCCGATGCTCAGATTGCCTCCGAGTCGGCGGCGCCGGGTTGCCAGGGTAGCCGCCTTCGTCGGGGCCGCTTCCGGCAGCCGCTCCGCGGGTATCCCAAGCAGTGTTGCCGGATTGGGCGAGAACGAGCACCAGATCTCCCGTTCCGTGGCCCGACAGACTCCCGGGAAGTCGGCCCCCAGTCCGAGATCGTCAAGTATGATCTGAAAATGGAGGTGCGGCGTCCACCCGCCATTGACCTGCGCCGTACCGATCGAGCCGATCCGCTCGCCTGCCGCCACCTCGCGGCCCACGGCCATTTCCGCGAGTGAATCCACGCTCAGATGGCCGTAGAGGGTCCGAAACAGAGTCCCATCCGCGGTCCGGTGTTCGAGAATGATCAGTGGACCATAGTCGAGATCGGCCTGGTTGTTGGTCGCGACCACCACCCGGCCCGGCAGCGGGGCATGAACCGCGGTCCCCGGCGCCATAAAGAGATCGATCCCCAGATGAACCGTCCGCCGCTCCTCCGTCACCCGTCCATTCTTCCCAAAGAGCGGTGAGGTGTAGAGCATCCGCGCCTCATTGTACTGACCAACCGCCAGCTGCGCGCCACTCTCCTTCATCAAAGCCGCCAGCCGCGCGGTGAGGAGCGGCTCGGTATTCCGCTCCGGATCCCCCTCGATGAGCGGACTGGCGATCCCCAGATCGAGCGTGATCCAGGAATCACGCTCCCAGTCGATGTCGATCACCCGCGCGGCGGCTCCACTTTGCTGCTTCAGCCAGGCCTCGACCGCCGGGGCGGTGGAGGCCGCCGGCCAGCCACAGGCGGCCCGGAAGGTCGCCGTCGCCAGCCCCACCGGAATCTGCTCGAGGCGCGGGATCAGGCGGCGAATCGGCTCCTGACTGATCACCAGATACTGATCATCAGGTCGCTGCCGTCGCTGCTCTGCCGCCATGCAGACGCTCGTCGCCAGACGCAGGCAGGTCAGGCCGTAGAGCGCCGCCACCTCCGGCTCCTCCAATGGATAGGCCCGGTGATAACCAGCGACGATGCGGCTCGCTGCTCCAAGCGGATCTTCCTTACCGAGCATCGCGTAAGCCAGCAGAATCGCCAGATCTCCAACCGTCCAGCTCCAGACCAGATCTCCAAAATCGACGATCCCGCTCAGCCGCTGGTGGCGCTGGCTAACCTCACCGCTCGTCTCCACGAGCAGATTGTAGTCGTTCAGATCATTGTGAATAGCGCTCTGCCGCAGGCGGGGGAGAAGCGGGAGGAGATCACGCCGAAACCATTCAACCACCCCGTCGACCCAGCGGCGAACCGGCGGATCATCGATCAGCTCACGGTACCGATCGACCGTCTCCAGCCCATGCGCCAGATCCCAGACCAGCTGGCGATGGATCGCCGGATGATCGAAAGCGGCGAGCTGCCGATCCAGCTCTCCCGCCTGCCGCCCCAGATCCTCCAGCAACGGAACGGGGTGATGGTGTAGCTCGCCCAACGGCCGGCCGGGCAGCAGGCTGATCAGCCAGACAAAATGGCGCTTTCCGTCATCGCTGACCACCTCGGCCAGCGTCTGCCCCTCAACGGTCTCATAGACCCGCGGAAAGAGCGGCGAAGCCACTCCGAGATTGGCCCCGAGATGAGCAAGCACCTTCTGCTGGGCCTCGAGCACCGTCCGTTCCTCGAGCCCATTGGCAATCTTCAGGACTACCCGCTCGCCCTGTGTCGTCGTCAGACTAAAGTTCTGATCGCGATCACTCGGGAGTGGCGTGGCCAGACCATCGAGATGAAAGAGCTCCCGCGCCAGTCTCGACGCGTCATCGGTCGTCAACTTCGGTGTATGATCAAGGATCGACATTGTCTCAGCGTGACCTCGCCAGCAACCTCGTGATGAGCGGTGCGGAAAGGACATAGGCCAGCACCACTCCGACTATCGCAAATTTTGGCCGGGCGCAGGCGCGCGACAGCGCCGGCCAGAAGTCGCCGCCCGCCCCCAGCAGAACCCTGATCAACGCATAATTCTCGACGGCGTCGAGCAGCCCGGCCAGCAGCGCCGCCCACGCC
>JBEAVZ010000370.1:0-9182 GCA_041160645.1 Acidobacteriota bacterium | reverse complement strand
CATGAAGCCTTCAAGCTGGATGTTCTTCGACATCATGATCTTTTCGGCGAGATCGACAGCCGGCTGACCATTGGCAATGCCCTGCCGCTTCAGACCGGCAAAGACGGCCACTGCGACCCTGGCCTTGACCCGGGCGGCGGCAGCGGCCTCCTGCACCAGCTCGACAACTCGTGGATCATCGACGACAAACATAAAGGTCGGATCCTTTCGCGTCAGGGCAATGGCCCGCGCCAGGTTGTTGTAGCTGGCCGGTTGCTTGGTCCATAGGACTCCCTGAATCCCGGCGTTCGACATCAGCTCAGACTCGGCGATCGTCGCCGTCGTCAAACCGATCGCGCCGCGCGCTATCTGCCGCTTGGCAACGTCGACACTCTTGTGGACCTTGACGTGGGGACGGAGGTGAATCGAGACCTTCTGCGCATATGCGGCCATCGTCTGCAGGTTCTTCTCAAACAGGTCGATGTCGACCACCATACACGGGGTCGGCAGGGTCTCCTTGGTCATCCCGCGGAAGTCCCGCCGCGCTATCCGCTGTTCGAAGTCAGCAAACGGGAAAGCCTTGACGTCGGCCCAGCCCTGACGCGGCAGGGTCGAAGCAACGAGGGCGCTGGCACTGGTGGCGATGAACTGACGTCGACTGAACATAGTCAAAATCTCCTTGGATGCTTGGCGATGGCCGGCAGTAAACAATGCAACCATTGGCCCAACCGCTCGATTCCTGATAATTTGGTAATGCAGCTTGCAGATTTGAGGGCGCGAATTGCCTGATCAATGGATGTGACTTAAATAGTAACGCAAAACGTTGTTCGATCAATGCAAATCGCGAACTGAATATAGCAGAGAAATGACGGTTAGGGTATGAAAGATTTGGAAAGATTCAATTTTGAACGCGCTCGTCGCGCCAGGGAGAGTCGATGAAGGAGTTGGGTAATCAAGCCAGGCAGTTCTCCTTGAACTTGTCGCCCTTTGCCATCCTGATTGGGGCCATCCTGATTGGTACGGCAATTGGATTCTCAGCGAGTGAATCGATTGACCGGCCCCTCACGGGAAGCGCGGCGAAGCGACTAGGGGCGGCCCGGCAGATGGTGCTGGTGATCACTCCCGAGTGGAATTCGGTCGACGGACGCCTGTCGCGCTATGAACGGGTCACCGGCGGCAGAACGCCCTGGCGGCAGGTTGGTGAAAGCATCCCCGTCGTCGTCGGAAAGAATGGCCTCGGCTGGGCGGCCGAATTTGCGGACTGGCGCAATGACCCCGAGCCAGTCAAACGCGAGGGCGACGGACGCTCACCAGCCGGCCTCTTCAGTCTCGGCTCAGCCTTCGGTTATGCGCCAGCAAGCGAGCTTGGCCGACTGGCAATCGACTATCTGCAAGTGACCAAAAACAACGAGTGCGTCGATGATTGCCAGTCAGGATCATACAATCAGCTGGTCGATGGCTCACGCCACCCCCACCGGGACTGGCAGAGCTCGGAAATCATGCGGCGTGACGACGAATATTACCGGCTTGGGGTCGTCATCAACCATAATCTGCCCAGGCCGGTTCCCTGCGAGGGATCCTGTATCTTTCTACACATCTGGGAAGGCCCGGGAATCGGCACCGTCGGCTGCACCGCCATGGCTCCGGAACCGATGCTCGAGATCGTCAAGTGGCTCGATCAATCCAGAAAGCCGGTCATTGTTCAGCTGACTGAAGCGGAGAAGAGTGCGCGGCGATGGCTGCCCTGATCAAGGTCTACCTGATCAAAGTCCAACTTGCGCCCCTGGTCTGCAGGGCAACGGAGGAGAGCAAGGATGTTTCCCAGACCCACCGCGGCCGCCATTTTATAACCTGAGCCAGCGCGCAGTTGAACCTGACAATTCAGTATCAGGCAATACCAGAAGAGGAACCGTGGGGCAATGTGATTTATGTGATCCGGTAGGGTTGCGTGGACACAGTCCTGGTGCGATAGTCGGGGGCAGTCGGGGGCCGGAAATGGACAGCGTGCCCGGTCCGCGAAGCGTTAAATCAGACCATCACTCAATGAGGCGCCAATTATGAAGCGAGTTTCAACCATCTTTCTCCAGATCGTCGTCGTCCTGATCGGCATTGGCGCCCTCGCCTTTCTGCTCTGGGAACCACATGTCGAGGGGAGAAACGCGCACGCGACGATCTTTGAGATCTATTTCAAGGATCCATTCCTGGCCTATGCTTATGCCGGCTCGATCCCCTTCTTCGTTGCCCTCACGCGAATATTCAGGATACTTGCGTTGGCGCGCCGAGGGCAGGGCTTCACCCCGGAGGTGATGAGGGCGGTCAGGACGATCAGGTACTGTGCGCTGGCGATCATCTGTTTCGTGATCGGCGGAGAGATCATCATCCTCAACAACGAATCTGACGATCGGGCTCCCGCGGTGGTCTTGGGACTGGTCCTGACCATTGGCTCGACCATTGTCGCGGCGATCGCGGCGCGGTATGAGGGGAGGCTGGCGACACGCCGGACCTGAAACCGCCCCCCCCCCACGGGATCAGGTAACTGGATCAGGTAACTGGTTCAGGTATGGGAATCGATCTGCCCCCTTCCAGCTGACGGCAGATCGATCGGTCCGGAACCCTGGCGGGGCCGACACACGGTCGGCCTCTCTCAGGTTCAGGTTGCTCCGCCATCCCCACTCGTCAGCCACAAGATGATGGCCAAGAGCGCGATCAATGCCAGAATAATCATTGATTCCTCGCCAGTTGTGGAGATCGATCAACAGAGCGGACGTCGAACTCAGCGCGGCGCTCCTCCATCTCTGCCAGTGTGCATGGAGCATCTTCGAGGCTCTCCGGCCTCGTCCACTCCTCTCCCCTCTCTTGCTGAATCTGCCGGCAGTAGTCGAGCAGCAACCTGATCTCGTGTGGCCGGTAGGTCGGCTCGTCTTCGTCCTCAATCACATTCTTGGTCTCGTTGGCGCGCGGGAGGTTGGAGAAGGTAAGCTCCGGCTCGTTCGCTGATCGACGGCGTTCGGCTTGTCTTTCCGACGCGTACGACGACCCGGCCGATTCGATGCCGTATCCGGGCACTGTGGGGGCTTTGGCGAGGTAGAAGCCGGAGACGGACATAACGACTGCCGCCAGAAGGCTGGTCCAGGAATAACGAAAAATTATCAGGAGCACGAGGCCCCAAAAGGCTGGCAGGAGGGCGACCACCCTCCACATGGCGTGATGTTCAGGTTGGGTCGTGTAGCCTCCCTTGAGGAGAACGCTGCCGGCCCAGATGGCCATCCCCGCCGCGAGAATGACAACGGAACTGGTTGCCTTCTCTTTCTCTCTGACAATGGCGGCCATCTCTTCGGGTGTGATCTGGTTCATGGCTGTTTGACTCTTCTGCACCAGTGGATCGGGACGGTGGATCGTCCGCCACTGGGCGGGAATATTGGCCTCCGTGTGTCCAACCGGTGGCTGGCCCGGAGGTCGGGTTTAATGCAATACCGCTGGAGAGGTCGGTACTCTGGCTGATTGAGGCTGGCGTCTGACAAATGCTCGCAATGTTGCAGTTGCGAAACATATTAAACAGCAACGCGCATCAATGATGGCCCAGTTCCAGGCAGGCTCAGTTCCAGCACTGGCACTTGGTACTTACTAAACAAGGGGCAACCTGATGATCAACCTGATGATCAACCTGATGATCGTCCAAGTGATCAACTGTGTGATCAACTGTGTGATCAACTGTGTGATCAACCGGGTGATCATCTATGTGATCGTCCAGGTGATCGTCCAGGTGATCGTCCAGGTGATCAGCCAGGTGATCGTCCAGGTGATCAGCCAGGTGATTGTCCAGGTGATCAGCCAGGTGATCAGCCTGAGTCAGGCAGAAGCGACCCATGCAGCCCGGTCCGACAGAACGGTGACGATGGCTGACCGGGGCGGCGGGGCGAAGCCCGGCGCCTTTTCGGCCCTCGCGCTCAGAGCCGAAAATATACCGAAAGCCCTCAGCGATTACAAGTACAAAAACACCCTCCTGCCCAACTTTTTCCTTAATGCGGCCAGTATGACGGGGAGGGCGGCAAAGCGCCGCCCCTGGTCACGGAGAATCTCAGGGTTGGAGCCCGGTCAACTCGGCCTTGCCAGGTCGGGGCAGACGACGATTGGAAATCGGCTGGCCCGTCTGACGATCAAACTCATCCGGGGTGCGGCGGAGTGGGGGGAGATCACGGGTCTCGGTCACCCAGGCCTCGAGCCGGGCGCGGAGTTGGCGCAGGGTCATCTGGTGGGCCGGATCCGTGACGAGGTTGCGGGACTCAGTCGGATCGGCGTCGAGATCATAGAGCTCCTCGGCCGGGCGTGGCTGCTGGAAGATGCGGGCCTGGAGCGGAGTCAGCTGCCCCTTTTTATGAAGCACGCGGATGGCGGCCATCGAGGGGCTGCGGCCGGCATCGGCCGAGGGAGTCGCGGGGAGGTCAGCGTAGTCGTTCCGAATGTACTTGTAGCGCTCCGTGCGCAGGGCGCGGACCCGATCTTCGTAATCGTGCCAGTTCTTCTCGGCGTGGATCTCCTCACGGATCTTCGCATCCGGGTTGGCAAAGATGGCGGCCATGCTCCGGCCCTGCACGGTAGCAGGTATCGGCAGTCCGGCGAGCTCGAGAATGGTCGGGGCGAGATCGATGCTGCTGACAAGCCCCCTCGCGACGGTACCCGGGGAGATCCGGCCCGGCCAGCGGGCGATGAGTGGCGTGTGGATGCCGGTGTCGTACATAGTCGTCTTCGCGCCGGGGAAGGGGCGACCGTTGTCACTGGTGAAGAGGATCAGGGTCTTCTCGGCCACCCCCTGCCGTTCCAGCTCGGCCATGACCTTGCCGACATTCTCATCGAGCCGGGTGATTTCGTCATAGTAGAGGGCGAGCTCGCGGCGCACGGCAGGGGTATCGGGAAGGTGTGGGGGAACGATCACCGCCCCGGGTGAATGGGGCGCAGGGATTATCTTTTCAGCATAGTCCCGGTGCGGATCGAGCGCCGCAAACCAGAGAAAGAAGGGACGATTGGTCGGGCGCTGGCGAAGGACCGGGATCCACCCGGCCGCGCCGCTGTCGTCATCGGCGAGCATCCGGCCGGTGCGGGGATCGGTCTGGAACCCGGCCTCGCCGGGATCGTCGACCAGATCGAAGCGATCCTTGACCGCCCGCCCGAGATGCCACTTGCCGGAGGCGGCAGTCCAGTAGCCGGCCGCCTTCAGCTTCTCGACAAAGGTGACCTGCTCGGCGGGCAGCGGCCAGTGGAGCTGTTCGGCGTTGGTATTATGCGGATATCGACCAGTGATCATGCTCGACCGACTCGGACTGCAGGAGGAGATGGTCACAAAGGCGCGGGTGAACCGCATCCCCTCGCGAGCGAGGCGGTCGATGTTTGGGGTGCGGACCTTTCGATTGCCATAGGCCCCGGTATCGTCCCAGGCCAGGTCATCGGCGATGATCAGGACGACGTTTAGGCCCTCCGGCGGACCTCCAGTAGCTGAATGTGGCGCAGCGGCAATGCCGACCACCAGAAACAGAATCAGACTTGTCGTGAGCAGACGGCGCACTTTGATCATCGATGGGTTCCCCTGTGTTGCACTCAATTTCGGTTCTTACTGCTGGAGTCTTGAGTTTTGTAGACGGAATCGATCCGTTTGTCCACGAAAATGGGGAAATGGTTTGAAGATCAGGGATTGAACCAATTCTCTGTCAGATCGCCGCTGGAGGCGCCAAGCGCCGGGAACTCCTCAGATGCTCAGGGCGGCAGCCAGACCGGTGAAGCTGATCACGAGGACCGAGATGGTCAGGTAGAGCAGCGTCAGGCCCACCATCTTCGCCAGGGTCAATAGTCGCGACTGCTCATAGAAGACCCGCAGGCCACGGTAACCGTACCAGACCAGCCAGATGAAGAAGGTTGGCGCAAGCCAGCCCTCGAGGCCCTTCGGAATTATGTAATCGAGCAGGGTGATGATGGTGAGGGAGAGGAAGGCTGCACTGTGGTTGTGGACAAGAAAGATCAGATGTTCGGCATAGAGACGACGCGGACGCCAGTAAAAAGCCAGCATGAAGGCCGCAAAGAGCGGAAGAAGAACAAACATTGCCTTGGGGAGATTCTGCAGAAAGGTCTGGGTGAGTCGGGTTCCTCCCTGTTGCAGATCCTGAACGGTCCTTGTGCAGGCAGCCTGCAGTTTTGGCTCGATGGTCGAGACGTAGGGTCCGTTGTATTTGAGATTACGGCATCGTTCCACAGCAGTGGAGAGATCGTTCTGATCGGCCTCGATCGGCTTGGTGGTCTTCTCCGGACCAATGGCGAGCAGGAGGAAGAAGAGGATGCTCAGAACGAAGTAGAGTCGGATCGGTGGCATATAGCCGGCGCGGCGACCGGCAAAGAATTCGCGCGAGAGGTGACCAGGCTTCGCGATCAACAAACGGACCGTCAGCCAGAGGCGCGAATCGGCGTGGGTCAGGGTCTCGATGATCTCCTCAAGAAAGTGGCCGATCGTCGGCGGATGGGTCTCGACCCGCTGACCGCAGGCGGCACAATAAATCCCGCTCAGGGCCGCTCCGCAATTGAGACAGGCGGAGGGGGAGGAATGGTCAGTGGTCGAGGTGGCGCCAGCCTGGTTCATCGTCTTTTGTTGGTACTCCTTTTTCACAATCCGGGCCATTGGCGATCGGGAATCAGCAAACCATTGGACCTGCAGTGGATTTTTCTTCACCCTGGCAATTTATGTCAAGGCAATGGGGTCAAGGCGCCGGGCGTCACAAATGGGTCCGGCGAATCGGGCTCAGGGAGTAGTACACAGTTGATGATCTGCTTCTCGGCGAAGATCCCGAACTGCCCTGAAGAGTCTGTTGAATCGTCACCCTTCGTTTATTTCGACTTTTTCGTGGACAGCCTACAGCGCCACCGGCTCAGCGGGCGACCGGCACGACGAGGTGGGTTGGATGGGTCCGCGAGCGAAAGATCCGCTGCCGGGCCCGCACATAGTCCTCGTCGCGCGCCTTGAAGATATTGGGGACATAGCGCTGCGGGTTGCGATCGATAACCGGAAACCAGGTGCTCTGAATCTGAATCATGATCCGGTGGCCCTTGCGGAAGCGATGATCGAGATGGTGAAGATCGATGCGGTAGGCCGTGACCTTGTCCGGAGTGATCGGGCGCGGAGTGACGAAGCTCTCGCGGAAGCGGCCACGAAAGACCTCGTTGGCGACCATGAGCTGGTAGCCGGCCATGCGTGGCTCCTGCGGGTAGTCGTCCGGGTAGACATCGATCAGCTTGACGACCCAGTCGCTGTCGGAGCCGCTGGTCGACGCGAAGAGGTTGGCCAGAATCCTTCCGGTCAGGACGACATCGGCGGCGAGGGGCTCGGTGGTCCAGCTGAGGACATCGGGGCGACCGTCGACAAAGCGCTGGTCTTCGACCAGCCAGGTGCTCCACCCAGAGCCGCCAAGGTTGGCAGGATGGTAGGTCGGTTCGATCGGCCGCGGCCGGTAGGGGACGGGCTTCGCCGGATCAGAGACATACTCATCAAAGGCGGCGCCGGTCTCGCCAGGCGCGTCGAAGGAGAGCCGGCCATTGGCCTGCAGATAGAGGCGGCGCTCGGTCGTCAGGTTGACCGGTGGCCACTGGTCATAGCTCTTCCACTCATTGGCCCCGGTCTGAAAGGTGATCGCTTCGCGGATGCCCGGTGTGCCGCGCCCCTTCAGGTAGTAGGCAAACCAGGGCGCCTCGATCTGCTCACGGTAGTACTGGGCTGTATTATTTCCGAAGCGGATCCGGCCAAGGCTCGAGCCCTCCCCGCGGGCCCAGCCGCCGTGGTTCCAGGGGCCGGCGACAAAGAAGTTGTGGCCCTGCCGGTCATGCGGCTCGAGCGTCTCGTACATGTTGAGCGGACCATAGAAGTCTTCCTGATCCCACCAGCCTGCGACGATGAGCGTGGGCACCTTGACGCTCTTCAGGTAACCGTCCATCGCCTGTTCCTGCCAGAACTGGTCGTAGTTGGGGTGTTCGACAAAGTCGTTCCAGGTGGGGATCTTGCCGTGCAGATACCTGGCATTGACATTGGAGAGGGCGCCAAGCCGGAGGTACCAGTCATAAGTGTCGAAACGATCGAAGCTGAAACGAGCCTGCTCCTTGTTGGTCTCCATCCGGGTCGCGTACTCGAAACCATAACTGAGGCGGAAGGCGCCGTTGTGGTGAAAGTCATCGCCACGGAACATGTCGGTCGGCGAGGCCTGCGGAGAGGCCGCCTTGAGGGCGGGGTGCGGGGCCAGCGTGGCCATGCCCGCCGTCCAGCCGGGATAGGAGATGCCGATGATCCCGACGCGGCCATTGTTCTGCGCGACGTTTTTGACCAGCCATTCGATCGTGTCGTAAGCATCGGTAACCTCGTCAACGATCGCGGGATCCCGGCGACTGGTCAGCAGCGAGACCGGAGAGCGTTGCATGATGAACTGCCCCTCCGACTTGTAGCGGCCGCGAATATCCTGGAAGACAAAGATGTAGCCATCGGCCGCCAGCGCCTTGTACTTTCCCTGCGCCCAGGTCTCGGTCGTCGGCGCCTGGTAGGGGGTGCGCTCGAGCATGATTGGCAGGTCGCCCTGTTGGCCACGGGGACGGAAGATGTGGGTATTGAGCCGCACGCCATCACGCATGGGAATCATGACCTGTGTCAGTTCGTAATCGAGGCGGCTGGCCTGCCGGGCCTGCTGTTCGCCACGGCTCAGCCCGAGGATGATCAGCGCAGTGAGGAGATTGAAGATGACCAGTCTTTTCATCAGTGTCTCAAGGTGTAGAGTGATACCGAAACGAGATTGTTATTGAACCAGCGAACTATAGCAGAAAAACGTCCGGATGCGCAGGCTCGTAATCCACTTCGTACTGCGCCGATTTGTTTCAACTTGATCCACCCGATCAAGAACGGGACGGGAGAGTCGGTGGGCGTGGGACGGCGCCCTGCCCCGCAATCCCGTCTGCGCAAAAGTCGCCGCGCGCCGGGATCTGCCCTGAATGAAAATATGATTTGTGTCGCAAAAAAGGTTGTGTTGACAAATGGGTTGTCGTACGATCACCCCGCCGTCGACAACCTTCAGACTTGATGTGTGTACCGCGGTATCTCCGCCGGAGTATCGCCGCTTGAAATCGATCGGGCCTCAGCTTGTCGGGTGGTTCACGGTGCGATCTTATTCTTGGATCGCCGTTCAATC
>JBEAVZ010000366.1:0-3676 GCA_041160645.1 Acidobacteriota bacterium | reverse complement strand
GGGCAGCCTGAGGGGGGTCAGCCTGAGGGGGGTCAGGATGATGCCGGAGAGGCCACGGATGGGGCGCCCGCTGACCTTCGCGCCTTGCCAAAGCCGGGCCCAAACCAACCTTGGTGGCGGTCGCCCCGCGCGATTGCCCTCGTTGTCACCGGGCTGATCTTCTTTGGCGGACTGGCGGTTCTGAGCCTCCGGATGTGCCAGAGCTGCCAGGGCTTCCGGCGGTGGTGGGGGGCAGACGCACCTCCTGTTGACAAATTCCCGCAAATCAGACCATTTGTGACGCTTCCCGGGGAAGAGAGTTTTCCGGCCTTCTCGCCCGATGGCCGCTTTATCGCCTTCTCCTCCGAGGGCGCCTCGACCGACAACCAGGATATCTACGTCAAGAGCCTGGATCAGGATGCGCTTTGGCAGGTGACCAGCCATCCGGGGCGGGACACCCACGTCACCTGGTCGCCGGATGGATCGAAGCTGGCTTTCCTGCGCAATAATGGTGAGTTTACGCGCCAGAGTAAGCTCATGATCGTCGGAGTGCAGGGCGGAGCTGAAGAGGAGCTGGGTGAGGTCTGGGGAGGACTGGCCTGGTCACGTGATGGGCGTTACCTCTTCGTCTCCGACTATGAAGGTCTCGGCACGGCCACTGGCCTCTACAGCATCTCCATCGATGGTCAGGAGCGCCGCAACCTGACCACCCCGGAGATCAACCACTTCGATACCAACCCGCGCCTCGCTCCCGATGGTCGTCGGCTCGCCTTCGTGCGGTGGCGCAACAACATCAACGCAGATATCTTTCTTCTCGATCTCGAGAGTGGACGCCTGCGCCAGCTGACCAGCGATCAGAAAAAGGTCACTGACCTTCAATGGTCAGCGAAGGGCGACGAGATCTACTTCATCTCCAACCGGAAGGAGAACAACCGACTGTGGAGGATACGGATCGAGGGGGGCGAGCTGAGTTTTCTCGCGGCGGTTCCCGTCGGCCTCGAGCGGATCGCCATCTCGCCGGATGAACAGATTCTGGCCATCACCCAAGCGGTCGCGGACACGGTGATCGATATCTTCCCCGCGACCCTTGGCGCCTCTGGTGGTCGGCGTCCACTTTGCACGATCAACTCTTCCCGCGGGGATGACACCCCGCGCTTCTCTCCGGATGGCACGCGAATCGTCTTTGTCTCGACCCGCTCGGGATGGGAAGAACTCTGGATCGCCGGTGCTGACTGCGCCGATCCAACTCAGCTGACCCATTTCAACCAACTTGGTGTCGGGAGCCCAAGGTGGTCGCCGGACGGTGAGAGGATCGTCTTCGATCGCAACCACAATGGCAACACCGATATCTTCACGATCAAGGTCAATGGGACCGATCTGCGTCAGGTGACCACCGACCCGGCCATCGACAATATGCCATCGTGGTCCCCCGACGGCCAGTGGATCTACTTTGGTTCCTACAAGTCCTCCATCTCACATATCTACCGAGTTCCGGCGAGCGGGGGAGAGACAACCCAGATCACCCTGACGCGCGGAAGGGAGCCGATCGCCGCCCGCGATGGTCGCATGCTCTATTACACGAGTGGCGATCGATTGTGGAGGAAGGATCTGCAGACCGGCCAAGAGGCTGTGATTCCTGAATTGGCCGAGACGCCGATTGGCCGGTACTGGGACCTTGTTGATTCGACACTGGTCTATATTACGCAGGCGACGGGCGAGCGGCCGATCATCAACACCCTCGAGCTGGGGAGTCGACGCCCCGGCCGCCTTTTTGAGCTTCCCGGCAGCCTTGCCCGGTGGGTGCCCGGGGTCGTCTTAGCTCCATCGTCGCGGTTGATCAGCGTGGCCTATGTCGCCTACCGTTACGGAGATATCTCGCTGATCCGGGATTGGAAGTGAGGCGAGTGGCGGTCGTCGGAGTGGGCACTCCACGGTTGCCGGCAGGATGAGTAATCATCTTCTTGACGTGTGCCTGTCGGCTGACGTGTGCCTGTCGGCTGACGTGTCCCGGTTGGCGCTGGAAGAGCCAGTCCGAAGCCCGGCCTTCCAGCGCCCCATCAGCCTGTCCCCGGGGAGAAGACGTCGACTAATCGCGACTATTGCCAGTTCACCATATCGTTCGAACCGCCTCACCAGAGAGACTTCAACTACTCGGCGCTGGCCACGATCCGTTTTGGAGTCTGCCAGTTGAACTTGGCCATCGCCCGCAACTCGCGCACGAAGAGCTCGTTGCCGACGACGGCCAGATGGGCCCAGGTCTCGTCCTCGCTCACCTGGCGTTGATCGAGCAGCTGAAACTCTTTCGGATTGGCCTTGATCATCAGGAGGAGTCCCCGTTCATCCAGACCAAGAATCCGGTCGCCCTGGGCGACGAGACTCACGTACTTGCCAAACGGGGTCGACGTCCAGGTCCGCTCACCAGTCTTCAGATCGATACAGGTGAAGCGCTGGTTGCCAAGGTGGAGGTAGGCGTAACCATCGATGATCACCGGGGTCGACATGTAGCCGGACGCGTTGTTGCTCCAGCTCTCGGCGACCGTGAAGGCAGCGCCATCACGGGTCACATCGTAGCGCCAGCTCTTGTTCTGGTAGCTGCTGGTAAAGATGGCGTCGCCGAAGACGACCGGAGTGAGGATGTTCATCCCGCGGAATGAGGCGACCGGGGTCGCCCAGAGCTGGGTGCCCTTGTCGAGATCGAGACCGGCCAGAACCTCGCGCGACTGGACGACGAGCTGGCGGCGGCCCTGGATGGTCGCCAGGACTGGCGAGGAGAAGGCCCCCTCGGACATTACGCCATAACGCCCCTCGAAGGCGCGCCAGAGGATCTCTCCGGTCGCTTTGCGCAACTTGATGGTCGAATTGGACGCCTGAATGTAGATGAACTCGCCATCGATCAGCGGGGAGCAGATCAGGCCGAAGTCAGGAACATTGGTGGAGAACTTGTTGGTGAAGTCGACCCGCCATCGCTCCTTGCCGGTCTTCGCCTCGATGGCGACGAGGACGTCGCGCATCCCGGCGACATAGAGATACTTGCCGTCATAGGCCGGAGTCGACCTGATCCAGTCGCCACGTGATTTGGCATAGAAGGGGACGCTGATCGCTCCCGGCCAGGAGTGGGTCCAGACCTCGCGGCCCGTGCGGCGGTCGAGCGCGCGGACGATCTCGGTCGACTTGTCCCGCGTCTCGGTGACGAAAACGAACTCTTCGGAGACGATTGGCCCGGAGTAGCTCGGACCGACCGGAACACGCCAGGCCGGCGTCAGGCTCTGCTCATTGAGGCTTGCCGGCCAGACGGGACCGCCGACTCGCCCGTCACGCGAGGGGCCGCGCCATTGGGCCCAGGTGGAGCTGGCCGACTCCTTGGCTTGTGTCCAGTAGCCGACGGAGAGCAGCAGGATCAGAATGAGGCTCGCCAGTCCGATCAGGTGGCGAAAGCCGGTTGCCGCGTGAAGTTTCATACTCTATACTCCGGTCTCTAGTCGATTGTTGTTCTGACAAATAGTAGAAAACAGATAGCTCAAGCACGTCTTATCAAATACATCTGATAAGAACCTTAACAGTTCACGGAAGGTTCACGGAGTCGCTGCGGATCGGTGAAAGTTCCGTGGGGATTGTCTCGTCTTTCATCTCGTGACCGGTTTCTGGCCGACAGCGACCGCCAATTGAGAGTGGGAGTCTGCGCCCATGAGTAAGTCGG
>JBEAVZ010000347.1:0-3829 GCA_041160645.1 Acidobacteriota bacterium | reverse complement strand
CTCCTGGACGGTCCTCGCGCGCAATGCCGACGGGAGTCCGGCGAGCGGAGTCGAGGTGAGTCTTGGGGTGGTCGATGAAGCGATCTACAGTATCGAGCCGGAGCGGAGCGGCGACATTCGGCGGGCCTTCTACGGCGTGCGTTACAGCAGCGTCTCGACCAGTTTCTCGAGCGCCTTCAGCTTCACCGGATACTCGGGCAAGAAGCTGATGAAGCTGGCTGCACGGCAGCAGCGGGCGCCGCTGGCCGACTTCAAGAATGAGCGGCAGGACGAGGAGGTGACGATTCGGAAGGACTTCCGGGACACGGCCTTCTGGCAGCCCGACCTGGTCACCGGGCCTGATGGAAGGGCGACGGCGCGGATGACTCTTCCCGACAATCTGACGACCTGGCGGGCGACGGCGCGGGCGGCCAGTGGTGATCTGCGGGTGGGCGCGCGGATCGATCGCGTCGTCTCGCGCAAGGATCTGATCCTGCGGCTGGAGACTCCCCGCTTCATGACCGAAGGGGATGTGGTGACGATCTCCGCCGTCGTTCACAACTATCTGACCAGTGAAAAGTCGGCCCAGGTCGAGATCGGAGTAAGTGGGGCGGAGCTGCTCGATCCCCCGCGCCAGGTGGTGACGATCGCCCGCCAGGGCGAGCAGCGGATCGACTGGCGGGTCCGGGCGACAGCGCTCGGTGAGGTGAAGCTGCTCGCGACGGCCAGGACCGATGAGGAGTCGGATGGCGTCGAGTTGCCGCTGCCGGTTATTCCGCACGGCCTGCGGCAGACGCGAGCCGAGGCGGTGGCGCTGACCGGGGCGGCGGTCGAGCAGGGCTACACGCTCAATCTGCCTGACCAGGCGAGCCCGGAATCGCGGCGCCTGCGGATCGAGGCCTCGCCGTCGATCGTCGGCTCGCTCTTTGGAGCGCTCGACTACCTGACCAGCTATCCGTACGGGTGCACCGAGCAGACGATGTCCTCTTTCATCGGGAATATCGCCGTGGCGCGAGCCCTAAAGGCGGCGCCGGGCGCGTCGATCCGCGCCGACAACAACCTGCCGCGCAAGGTGCAGCGAGGCATCGACCGGCTGGCCACTCTCCAGGGAGATGATGGCGGATGGGGCTGGTTTGCGGGCAGCCGGACCGATCCGTTCATGACTGCCTACGTGGTTGATGGGCTGACCCAGGCCCGGCAGGCCGGTTATGCCGTCAGCGGCGTCAGACTCGACCAGGCCCGCCAGCGGATTGCCGCCCTGCTCGAAAGCGGGCGGGATGCCGACGGAAAGCCGCTCGGCGCCGATGCGCAGGCCTATCTGACCCTTGCCCACGCGACCCTCGGCGATCTGCCGCCGAAATATCTCTCGTCCGCCGAAGCGCGAAGCGGTGAGCTCTCTCCCCAGGGGCGGGCCCACCTTGCCCTCGCGCTCGAGGCGGCCGGACAGACTTCACGCGCCCTCCAGGTGGTCGGAGATCTGGCGCGTCAGGTCCGGCAGACCGAAGCGGATGCCCACTGGGAGTCGCCGGCGCGCCAGGGCTTCGTCGATCCACAGTCCGATCTCGAGGCGACGGCGGTGGCGCTGCGGGCTCTGGCAAAGATGACGCCGCAGAGCCCATTACTGCCGAAGGTGGCCCGCTGGCTGGTCGCCAATCGCCGCCGCGGATATTACTGGGATTCGACCCGCGACACGGCCCAGGCCATCCTCGGTCTGACTGAATACCTGCGCACGAGCCGCGAGCTGTCGGCCGACTACACTTTCGAGGTCTTCCTCAACGGCGAGTCGGTACTGCGCAGGAAGGTTACCGCCGCCGACGCCGCCGCCGGTCAGCCGCTGGTGATCGAGAGAGCCGGGGCGAGTCTGGCCCGATCCAATCAGATTCAGATCGTCAAGCGCGGTAGCGGCACCCTCTTCTTCTCGGCGGCGCTCGAGTACCACACCCAGGAGGAGACGATTGCGCCGCGGGGAAGCTCCAATCTCACGCTGACCCGCGAATACCTCCGCCTCAGGATTGTCGAGGTGAAGGGCAGACCGCAGTGGATGCTCGAACCATTGACAGGAGAGTTGCGATCGGGCGACCTGATCGTCGCCCGGCTGGCGCTGAAGGGGGCGCGGTCGAGCTACCTGATGATTGAAGACCCCATCCCGGCCGGTTGCGAGCAGGTCGAACAGGTCGATGGTCTCAATCTCGACTATCGTGACGGCAAGTGGAGCGACTGGTACAACCAGCGTGAATTCCGCGACCAGCGGACAGTCATCTTCAGCGACTACTTCGATGGTGACGCCGTCTTTCAATATGCGCTGCGCGTGCAGATCCCGGGAGAGCTACGGATTGGTCCGGCCCGCGCCGAGCTGATGTATCAGCCGGGGATCGAGTCCAACTCCGCGAGTCTCAAATTGAGAATTCTTGATCGCCAGCAGGAGGGGCGACGATGATGGCAAAAGGCACAATCGGTCAGGCCAGCGGATCGCTCCGCGCCGCCGGGCGCAAACTCGGTTCCAGCGCGACGACGATCCTCGCCGCCCTCCTGCTCTACTTGCTGATGCTCGGGGCGATCTTCCTCTTTCTGACGACGCGCGAGTCGAACCTCTGGCAGGTCGTGCTTGGACTGGTTATTTCGCCCCTCCTCGTGGTGGTCATCTTCTTCATCGGCCAGGCCTTTGCCATTCACGCGATTCGCACCGGCATTGGCACGGGCTACAAACTGCGGCTGGCGCTGGTCGACTGGATGAAGCTGATGGTGGCCACGCTGCCGCTCGCGCTGATCATCGTCCTGTTCAGCTATCTCCTGACGATCGTCGAGTCTTCGATCAGCGACTGGATTGGGACTGAATCGGTGGTCTGGGTAAGGCCGGGGCTGGTCTGCCTGAAGTGGCTCCTCTATGGTCTGATCTTTCCGCTGCTGGCGATCAACTGGTGGATCATCGCGGTCCGCGAGGGGGCAGCGGCTGCGCTGCGGGCGACCCGCCGGGTCTGTCGTCTGACCTTCGATCCGGCGGCGATCCTGATCTATCTGGTCGTGGTCGGACTCTATGGTTTTATCGCCTGGTCGCTCTTCCGCACCCGGCCGCGGATCGAGCGCGAGTGGCTGGAGCTGAGCCTCTTTGCGGTGCGCATGGCCATGGCGATGCTCATGATCTTCCTCGGCTGGTTGCTGACCCTTGGAGGAATGGCGGAATGGACCGCGCAGCGCGAGCTGGGAGAGTAAGGTGGCCTGGTGGCGTTCCGCGAGCGCTGCTGTGGTCGCTGCTTCTGGGTGGGCTGGCGCTGCTGACCGGGTGTCGCCAGTCGGCCCCCGATGAGCCGACCCAGCTGGCGCCCACTTCGTGGTCGGCCCGCGCCGAAGCGGCGCTGGGGGACCGTGACGGCAGCGTGCTCATTGCCGTTCCATCAACGGGCCGGCTCCTCGCGGTGGTCAATCCCCGGCTGGCCTTCGAACAGAGTTTTCCGCCTGGTTCATCGATCAAGCCCTTCACCGCGCTGGCCGCCCTCGGTTCACGCCGAATCAGCCTCGATCACCGGCATCGCTGTCGCGGCGGCATCCGTGACGAGGAGGGCAATCTCCTCTGCTCCCACCCACGACTCGACCACCCACTGAGACTCGACGAGGCGCTCGCCTGGTCCTGCAACGACTACTTTATTTCGCTAGCCGCACGGCTCGGCAGGCCGACCTTCAATGACTATCTGCGCCAGTATGGCTTTGGCGCGCCGACGGGCATCGCGGCGCGGGAGGAGGCCGGCCACCTCGCGGAGCAGAGCGAGGGGATCCGCGCGGCGATCGGCGAGGGGCCAGACCTGCTGGTCACTCCGATCCAGTTGCTGCGTGGCTATCTTGCCCTGGTCAATGG
>JBEAVZ010000327.1:0-3881 GCA_041160645.1 Acidobacteriota bacterium | reverse complement strand
TGGACGACCGCCATTCAGACGTGGGAGGGAGGGGCCAGCGTTGACGGGAGGCGGAGTCGCTACTCCCGGCGCCAGGCCGATCAGGGTGAAGAAGTTTCGTCCATTGAGGGGCAGCGAGACGATTGTTTGGTGTGGGATAACCTGTCCAAGGCTGCTGCTCTCCGTCCGCAGCATCGAGGCGTCGGACCGGATGACCGTTTCGCCGAAGATCTTTCCGACTGAAAGTGCAAAGTCGAGCCTTATTCGCTCACCCGTGGATAGCCTGACTCCCTCACGCACCTGACGCTGAAATCTCTCCGCCTCGATCTCGACCCGGTACTCACCTGGCGGCAACCCCGCCACAGCATAGCTGCCATCTGCCCCGCTTATCGTCGTCGTGGCGTCGTTGGTGCCGCTCTGGCGGATCCTGATCGTCGCCCCGGGGATGGCCTGGCCGTCACCCGTAACGACTATTCCGGTCAATTCACTGCGCCCCGCCTGTCCATAACCCGACCCCACCAAGAGCAGTATGGTCGCCAGGAGCGGCCAGATCCTCTTCCCAGCTCCGGGTGATTTCATCGCTTCCCCCACAAGCAAAGATTGGACAGCCCTCGTCCAGATCCTTGTCAGACGCACCAGGTCAGGCCTTGATCAGCATCACCTCGGTCGCTTTGATCAACGCATAGGCGGCCGTTCCCCGTTTGATATGCAATTCTCGACAAGCATCGGCCGTGATGATCGAGGTGATCGTCTGGCCGCAGACATCGATCGTCACCTGGGCCAGCAACCCGGCAAACTTCACGTTGGTGACTATTCCAAGCAGCTTGTTGCGCCCACTGATCTCGTGCAGCCCCGCATTGCTCTTTGGCTTGAGTGCGGCCAGCTCGTGCTCACCAGTCAGCCTGGCGATCTCGGCGGCTGGAATCCGGTGGTGTCCACCCGCCGTCTTCACCGATACGACCCGCCCCTGGTAGATCCAGAGCTTCAGCGTCTGATAACTGATGCCAAGTCGCTCTGCTGCCTCCCGCACCCGATAATGCTCCATTCCTATCTCCACTTAAATTGAATAAAGATAATAGTCAAATTCCCTGCAATAGATTAGGCGAAATTGGTCGAATTATCGACTGAGGTAGGTCCGTTCGGGCTTTTGTTACTGGGCGAAGCAGAAGAAAACAAGGCTGGTGGGCGCAATATCAGGGAAGTAAAATTGGTCGCGAAGATGGCTCAATTGCGCACCCCTGCTTCGGCCGGCTCCACGAGAACTGTCCGGAACGAGGCCAGCCTGACCTGGCCCGGGGCAAACCCCTTCGGTTTGCTCACAAACTTCTTTTCACAGTAGTTGACGGCGGCTTTTGGCAGATCCTTCGCCTGGCTGAACTTGGCGGCCAGTTGGGCCGCCTCGATGATCGACCGCTGGGGGATCTCCTGACGCTTCGGATTGCGCAGGATGACGTGTGAGCCTGGATAGTCGGCGGCGTGAAACCAGAGATCGGACGACTTGGCGATGCGCAGGGTCAGATGATCATTGTCCCGGTCAGTGCGCCCGACGAGAATCTCATACCCATCGCTCGATCGATAGCGACGTGTCCCCGGGACCGCTGTCTCGGCCACCTGGCGATTATTGATGGCCCTGGATCCTTTAATTCTGTCTGATCTATCCCCCCGCTCAGCGGTCAATCCAAGTTGTCTCGCCATCTCTTCAAGCTCGCTGAGCCTGGTCAGCAAGGGCAGTCTTGCCTGGTCGCTTCTGAGCTGGGCGATCTCTGCGATTACCGGCGGACGCCGCGCGGCGATCGACTGGCGAGAGTGTCGTCCTTTGCGGGCCAGCCTGAAATAGTACTCGGCCGACTCCTGAGCCGATCCCAGATCGGCCGTCGCGATCTCGATCAATCGCTGCTCCGGATCGAAATAGTCGACAACCAGCCACATCCCCTCATCGGTTCGCGCGGCCTCGTGGGCATTGGTCAGCAGCAGATCCCCATAACGTTGCCAGGTCTCAGCCTCGCCATACCGCTCCTCTTCACGGTCAAGGTTACTCAGCAGAGAGTTCAAACGCTTCAGCCGGGTCTGGATGTGCGAGGTGAGTCGTTGCCGCAGACTGGTGACTTGGCGTCGCGCTTCGAGGAGATTGAAGTACTGCTCGGCGGCCTCGTTGAGGCTGGGCGGGTGGATCTGGAGCCGCGCTGGCAGGTGATGGAGCGGGATCGAGCTCAAAAAGAGCGTCATTTCATCGCACCCGGGCGTTTCGATCAGTTGGTCGAGCGACGGATTGGCATAGATCGTCGGCTGGCCTGGTCGTGCTGCCAGGTCGGCAATCATTGCCGCCCAGCCCGTCTCGAGAGAGGAGGACTCCTCGACCCGGGCCGCAAGCTCTCGCGACAGCAGTGGCGTGAATCCGAGCAGGTGGTTCTGGGCCGCCACGCCAACCTCGCCAATCTGCCCCTTGGTGATCTTCATCAAATCATCGGCCCTGCAGCTGAGGGGATCGAGGCGATCCCGCGGTGGCGGCGGATCGTCATAGACCTCCAGCGGCTCTTCACGCTCGCGCAACTCGGCCAGCACCTGGCGTCCGGCCAGGAGCAGCAGATTGGCGGCTCGACCTGTCAGCGAGACGACCAGGCGCCGTTCTGCCCCCTCGGCGGTCGTGAAGATGAAGTGCACAATGCGGTCGTATCCGAGAGGTTCGATCCTCATCAATCTCGACCCATCGAGATACTTGTGCCAGAGGGCGACGAACGGCGTATCATTTCGCGGCGCCACGGCGTAATGGCGCGGACCACGACTGGTCAGATAGAACCCCAGGCGCAACGGATCGGTCATCAACCGCAGCCAGCGCCCATCCCGCAGGTTGAAGTCGATCAGCAGATCGGTCAGGCCAAGCTGCCAGACGCGTCCCGGGCGATGACCGGAGACGAGCAGGTTGAGTTCGTCGACAATTGAGTGGAGCAGGAATAGGTCCATGCCAGCGTTGGTGCAGAAGGGAAGATGTGATCAGTTCTCGACCGGAACTGTCTTTGAAATGAGATCCGGCAGGCTCAGATGTTGGGCCGTCGTCGCCCGAACCAGCAGATTAAGAGGCGGCAGCAGGAGCGCAATCGTCGAGGCCCACGCGCGGAGCAGCCGCTGCCGGCGTGTGACCACCTGCGCTTCATCACCCAGTGGAACAAGGCGCAGATTGAGCATGGCCATCCCGAAGGTTCGTCCGGCCATCAGCAGGGTTACCGCATAATAGATGAATGCCAGTCCGGAGAGAAGAATGGCCATGAGCAACAATGTCTCGCTCTCGAGGATCGTGTTGAGGATCGCGTAAGAGGCAAAGATCGGCAAAAAGGAGAGCGAAATGATCTCAAAGTCACAGCCGCCGGCAAGGGTCCTGACCCAGAAGGTCGCTGGTTGGCCCTTCGTTCCGGCGGTTGAACTGAAGACCTGGGGGACTTCGATGATCTGCGTCGCGACAGGTCGATCCTCTGGCCGTAGCTTACCTGTCGTGCGGACTGGTCGCTGGATAACCTTGCGCGGGGCAGGCGAGGCTGGGTCTTGCCGTGGCCTGTCGTTTTTCAGGACCTCGCCGGTCGACTTTAACTCTTCCGGTGGCGGTGGGGCTGACTCGGCAGGATGCGCCGCCTCCGGCTCGACCTCTGGTTGGGGAACGATGGCGGTACCTTGCCGCGGAACCGGCTCACGTTCAATCAGGAGCTTCTCCTGTAGGCGATCGCCTGGTGGGGCCGTTTCACTGCGACCTGCCAGTTCAGCGACCGGCGCAGGACGCAAGGGGCCTGATGGCGTGTCGCTCACCTCGGCGACCCGCGGCCTGATCTTTTCGCGTCGCCAGCCAGCTCGAGGAGGCGGGGGCGTGGTCCGCTCCTCAACCGGCGTTGGGAGGCTTCGCACATTCTCGGTTG
>JBEAVZ010000312.1:0-3493 GCA_041160645.1 Acidobacteriota bacterium | reverse complement strand
CAACCGAGGAATGAGATGGGTGAGGTCTTTTTGACAGCAGTCGATAACACGCGGGAGATTGAGCTTGTCGAGGGGGATCGGGTCACGATCCGCCTCGACGAGAACCTTTCGACGGGGTATGCCTGGGAGACAGACAGCCTGGATGAGGCGCTCCTGGAGCTGATCAGCAATGAGCACCGGCAGGATTCGCCCGGCATCGGCAGGGGCGGAACCAGAGAGGTGATTCTGCAAGCGGTGCGGAGGGGCCAGGGGCAGTTGCGCCTGCGGCTGCGCCGGAGTTGGGATCCACCAAACGCGGAGGCGGATCGATTCGAGGTTCGGGTCAGTATCGGCTGACTCGAACCTCGATTCCTATTTCCACCAAACGGGAGCGCGAGTCACCGCAGGCAGGTGCGCTCCCGTTCACATTTGGGGGCTGGTCTACCTTCCCGCAATCCGGTAGAGATGAGATCGCGTTCGAACGAAGAGCGCCCCCTCGACGGCGGCCGGCGAGGCGAGGGCGCCCTCGTCGAGGGTATTCTCGGCGACTAGCTCGAAGCTCCGCCCGGGGCGGATGACGGTCGACTTGCCGGCCTCATCAAAGAGGTAGATCTTTCCGTCGGCGTAGATCGGGGAGGCCGAAAACTCGCCGCCAATCCGCTTCATCCAGACCAGAGCGCCGGATTTGGCCTCGAGGCAGCTCAGAATTCCCGTATCCCCAACCATATAGATCAGGTCATCGATGAGCAGGATCGAGGGTTTGTTGGAGACGCCTCGTTTATGCTTCCAGGCGACGTGGCTGCCGGTGATGTTGCCGTTTCCGCCGGTTTTGACGGCAAAGAGCTGGCCGACGGAGAAGCCGGTCGGGAAGAAGATCATTCCGTGGCCCAGGACCGGCCGGGTGCTGGCCGAGAACTGTTCGTGTTCCTCGACGCGCCAGAGTTCGCGGCCCGTCAGCGGGTCGTAGCCATAAGCGGCGCGCGAGCCGAGGCTGATCATCTCGAGCCGGCCATTGATCGTCGCCACGTGCGGAGTCGCGAAGGCCTTGCGGTAGTCGCCTTCAGCTGCCGGAACCCCTTTCTCATTCAGATCACGAAAGTCGACCGAGCGCTTTGTCTGCCAGACGGTCCGGCCGGTCCGCTTGTCGAGGGCGAGGGCGAACTGGTGATCGCTGCCGTCGTAGTGCAAGAGCAGCAGGTTCCGGAAGATGATCGGTGATGAACCGGCGCCACGAAAGTGATTGCACTCGATATCGGTCCGCTGCCAGATGACCTTGAAGGTGCGGGTATCGATGCAGGCGGTGCCGGGGGAACCGAAGGTGATGTAGACCCGCCCATCCTCGATCACTGGGGTGGGTGAAGCATAGGTGTTGAATGGGTGGGCATACTGCGGCGTCGGCACCTCGAAGAGTTTCAGATCACGGATGATCTGCCCGGTCTTCCGGTCGAGGCAGAGGGCGAAGAGCTGCCGGCCGTCTTTGGAGGCGGTGGTCAGCCAGATCTGGTTGCCGTGGATGACTGGCGACGACCAGCCACGATCGTGGATGGCCGTCTTCCAGACGATGTTCTGCGACTCGCTCCAGCGTTCCGGAAGCCCTTTCGCCGGCGAATGGCCGGTGCCATCCGGTCCGCGAAACTGGGGCCAATTGTCGGCCGGCGCCGCAAAGAGAATCGGCAGCAGCAGAAAGAGAGCGGGCAGCAGACTGGTCATTTCAGTTCTCCTATTTGAACGCGACGGTGACGGTCTTGGCCGTCTTGCCATCGACCGTCAGCACGACATTGACCGGGCCGGCGCCAATCAGTGAGGCCGGGAGTGGGCCGATGTTGACCTGATCCAGGCCGGCAAATTCGCCGACGGGTCCGGCGTAAAGCGCCGGATAGTTGGTTCCGCGCAGGGAGACGTTGACCCCGCTCAGAGCCGAGCGCCACCGAATGCCGGTGCCATAGAGGACGAGGAAGACCGACTCGTTTGGCCGCGAAAGGTCGATCGGATTGGCCTCGAACGAAGCGGTCGACTGGTTGTAACGAAAGACCAGATCGGCGGTCTGGTCGTTGGTGTTGGCGTTGTTGACCCGCAATACGTAGGCTGCGGCGACCCCCTCGCCACTGCTGGCCGCGGTGAAGAGTCCCGGCGAGACCTGCTGGACCTCGATCGCGCCCTGGACGACGGTCGTTCCGTTCCGCTTGACGCGCAGGGTGGCGTTTCCGTTCGGGGTATTCGGAGGAACCAGGAAGTTGATCTGACCCGCTGAGACGAAGAAGAGCTGGGAGTTGGTGACTCGGCCTGTGGCGTCCTGAAACTCGACGACCGTCTCGCCAAGCTGGGTAGGCAGGGGTTGTGAGGTGGCCAACTGGGTCTGGGCGGCCATCCCGACCGAGTAGAGGGCGCTGATCATCTCGCTCGAAACGATGTTCGTCGGCGAATAACTCGCCGCCGAGACCGCGGCATAGGGCAGGGGCTCGATGCTATTGCTGGTCGTGTAGATGTAGTCGTTGCCGCTCGACCCGGTTCCATTGGCCGCATTGCCGGCGCCATAGAAGGTGATCTTCCCGGCCGGCGCGGCCGGAGCCTTCCACTTGAAGGTCCACGAACCCTGGTTGGTCCCATTGGGGGAGATGCCGTTGAAGGAGTGCTGGATGTAGCGCCGTCCGGTAAAGCTCCCCGTGCCGTTGGCCAGCTGGGTCCGGTTGTCGGTGGTGGTGAAGGTTCCGGCCCGGTTGCCCTGCGCGTCGAGCGCGGTCAGCTGAAACCCGAAGGCGCCCCGATTGGCCTGGTTCATCGTCACGGTGACGGTGATCTCCTGGTCGGGCAGGTAGTAGGTGGGGAGGCCGGAGATGGTGAAGGCGCCGGCGCCGCTGTTGAGAGGATAGGTGGCGTGGCATCCCGATGAGGTGCAGTTCAGCTCGGCGCCAAAGCCGCCGAGCGCCGGGGCCCCGGTGCGGGAGGCTGCCGGACCTGATGAGTTGGCGTGGATTCCCGGTCTGTTCATCGAGAACGTGATGACCGCCAGGACCAAAGCGGTAGATAGAACTATTTTAATCAGCTTGATACTCATTCGCACGAGACTCCTCTCCATCTTCTGGTTGACGGGTTTGTTGTATCTGTCGGAAATCCTTCAGTCCTGCCTGGGCAAGCCGACATTGCGCATCGCCGAACCGGCCAAACAGAAAAGTTATAGAATTCTATTCTCAGCGCTGTTTAGAAGTCCAGCTCTGAATAATCGGTTGCCCTGGTTGGCCGAATCATTTATCGGCCTGCCAGCGCGCAGGGGAGATTGCCCTTCGCGCCGCACCGCCCCGGACCACCCCCCTGTGACCATTGGCGTGACCATTGGCTTGCGCGAGCTTTGGCAACTCGGCTACGATCAACGGCGTCGTCTTTTACCATCGTGTTGTCTGAACTATTTTGAGGTCATCGAGATGAAATTAGCCAGAGCCATCTTCGTGCTCACCTTGTTGCTGTTGACCGTGACGCCCCTCGCCCACGCGCAGCAGTTCAACATCAAGACCCACAC
>JBEAVZ010000434.1:0-6532 GCA_041160645.1 Acidobacteriota bacterium | reverse complement strand
CACCAGCTCCTGCTCGTTCTCTTCGGCGGGCGGCTCACCACCCGCCCAGGCCGGGGGAGTCAACCGACCCGTCCCCAGTCGTCCTGATCCTCGTCCGGGCGGAGGCGCCGCGGAGAGTGGTCCGGACTGCGCGGCCATCTCTCCACCACACAATCTGCAGAATCGGGCGCTGACATCACAAGCCGACCCGCACCATCCACAGTAGATCCTCGTCATACTTACCCACCCAAACGAAAACGGTATACTCTCGCGCGATTACTTTCGACCTATCTGCTCTCGACTTGCGTCCCCGCGAGACGATCGTGCCACCCCTGCCGGCGCGGATCGCGCACGATTGGCAAAATCCCCAGACCAAAGAGGAGAATCGACAGGGGATATCCCACCAGATGGCGCCGGATGGCCACCCCGTAGCTCATCGGCTCGCCATCGACGCGCTTCACCCGCAGGCCGATGAAGTACTTGCCGAGGCTCTGTCGATCGTGTGCGTAGACGTAGACCCAGTTGTAGAAGATCCAGCCACCCGTCACCGCCAGCCCCAGCGCCGAGATCAGTCCGGTGACCGTGCCCCCGTCCAGATTGGCGAAGACCGAACGGTGGAGCAGCCTTGTTGCCAGGGCGAGGAAGCCGGGAGTCAGCAGCGCCTCCTCGGTCCGATAGAGCGGCCAGTGGCGCTTGATGTAGGTTGCCAGAACCAGGATCAGGGCCAGAATGACCAGGGTCACAATGTAGTCGAGCAGAAAGGCGATTCCCCGCTGGCGCAGCAAAAGTCCTGAGTCGTTGTCTCTTTCCATCCTCACCCTCTCCACTCGACCCTCTCCAATCCCTCGGCCACGGTCGGTATCTATTCAAATCAAAAAGTCATTTCAAATCAAAAAGTCATTTCACGCAGAATGTCGTTTCGCGTTCGTCGCGCGCCAGCTCTTCGCCGGCCACTTGCTCAGGCTACCAGAAACTTGAGGGTCGTCTCACCCAGCTTCAGTTCATCCCCATTCGAGAGGACCAGCGGTCGCCCCTGCACCAGTCTGATCGAGCCATTGAGGAGCGTGCCGTTGGCGCTCCCCAGATCCTCGATGAAGTACTGGTTGCCGTGGGCGATGATCCGGGCATGGCGCCGCGAGACGCGGGCCGCCGGGTCATATTTGGAGAGATCGACCTCCGGCCTGATCCCGCGGTTTGGGTCCATGCGCCCGATCAGGCTCTCACCTGAGCTGGTCACCGGATACTGTGCGCCAAGTTCATTGGTGCCCAGCACGACCAGTCGCGCGGTCACCTGCTTGTCTGAAACCCGCACCCCACAGAAGGCGCAGTAGATGTCGTCAGCCGAGATCATCTCCCCGCAATGGCCGCAGAGACTGCCCGATTTCGGACTCGGCGGCTCGGGCGGCTCGGGCCTCTCCCGGGGCTTCTCCGGAGGCTCCTCGACCACCTCTTCGAACGGGACGACATCGATGCCCGCCCCAACCCCTTCCCGCAGAAAGCGGAGGTGCGCCTCGAGTTCGGCTCCAAAGGACCGGGCCGATGGGAAGCGGTTCTCCGGCTTGTGCTCGACCGCCCGCGCGATCAGCTCGTCCATCCGCGCCGAGATCGAGGGGTTGAGCTGGCGTGGCCGCTGATTCTTGGCAAAATCGAAGATGAGCAGGGGATTGTCCTGGGGATCGACACCTGTCAGGAGGTGGAACATCGTTGCCCCGAGACTGTAGATGTCCGACCGCGTCTCGACATTGCCGGAGAAGAGTTCCGGCGGGGCATAGCCCATCGTCCCAATCGCCGTGACCCCCTTCTGGGTTGGGGCCACAAAACGCGCAATCCCAAAATCGACCAGCATGAGCCGGTTGGTCCGTCCATCGACCATCAGATTGGCCGGTTTGAGGTCACGGTAGATGATCGGCGGTTTCTGGTTGTGGATATAGTCGAGCACATCGCAGGCCTCGATCGCCCAGCGCGTCACCGTCATCTCCCCGACGCGCCCGTTCGATTCCCGCTGGCGGCGCGCCAGATCTCCGCCATCGATATATTTCATGACCAGGTAGTACCGACCCCGGCCCTGGTCGAAAAAGTATTGATAGATGGTCGGTATCGATGGATGATCGAGGCGGGCGAGCATCTCCGCCTCCCGCTTGAAGTCCTCGATCGCCTTCTGGCGGGTCGATTCGTCCGCGAACATCTCGATCATCTCTTTGACCGCCACCGCGCGGTTGGCCAGGTTGAGGTCTTCGGCGAGATAGACCGAGCCCATCCCTCCGCCACCGATCCGTCTGACAATGCGGTATCGGTTGGCCAGCAATGTCCCCGGCACGAGTTGAAGTCCCGTCGGTGAGTTTGGACTGTTCACCTTGCCGGTCCCCGGCCCCACCGGTCCACCCAGCAAGTTGGCGCCCTGGCTGGCGCCACACTCTCCGCAGTAGGGATCACCTGCCGCTGTCGATGCTCCACATTCGGCACAGAATGGCATAATCTACCAGTTCAAGTTAGGAAAAATCTCAAGAATGTCTTGCCGACGATGATCTCGTCGCCGTGATTCAATGGTTGGCGGATTCCGGCGATCAGCCGTGGGCCACGATTGATGAAGGTTCCATTGGTGCTCCCGAGGTCCTCGATCAGAAACTGGTTGTTGACCTGGATCAATCGCGCATGGCGTCGCGAGACCTTGGCTTCCGGATCGTCCTGGTCGAGATCGACATCGGGAAAGATGCCCCCATCGGCATCCCACCGCCCAATCAGGGCTTCGCTCTCGTAGAGCTGAAACTCTTTCCCAATCTTGCCCCCCCGCTGGATCACCAGCCGGGCCCGGACAGGCGGCGACGCCGCCGATCCCGGTTCAGGATTGACGATTCGCACCCGTGGGTTCTCCAGCGAACCTCCAGTGCGGGGAACAGGTGCGACTCCTGACCAGCCAGCGGAGGAGGGCTGTCCGTATTGATTGTGAGTCGATGGTGGTGTGTAGGGGGTCGCCGGCTGCGGATTGCTGGCTTCATAAGAGAATGATGGAGGTGGAGGCGGCCCCTGCCGATGCATCGGACTTGATCCGCCAAGCCGGACGCCACACTCGTCACAAAATTCGGCTCCGTCCAGATTGTCTGTCCCGCACTTTTGACATCGAACCATGGCCCACGATCCTTAAGGATTGATCACTTAGTGATGATCAACAACAGATGATCACCAAAATCAGGCGATCGTCAAATGAACCAAATTATCACCAAGTGATCAGCAAATGATTGGCGGCAAATGACCAGATCATCTGCGGAATATGATCAACCCCGGGTAGTTAGCAGATCAATTCGGACCATTCAGGCCGAATTGATCATTCATTGTACACAGATGGTCTTATTCATGCCAGATGGTTGAAAAAAACAGTCCGGGAACCAGGGAAGGTATTCAGGGCAATCGAATTATGAACTCACTTGACTGGCAGGGGGTGTTGATAGGACCGATAGGACCAATAGGATTTTTTGTCAGATCGATCTAAGCAGTCTTACTGGTCTCACAGGTCTCACTGGTCCTATCGGTCCTATAAGTCCGATCCGTCCTATCAGCCAACCCCGCAGTCAAGTGGGTTTAAAATGCGATTGCCCTGAGTAAGGTCTCAGGGCAATCGCACGATGGTCTTGGTTGACAACCAGGCTAAGGTCAAAGCGGACGTCCGCGTTGGCGGGTCTTCAGCCAATGCTGCCGGCGTAGACTGCGGCATGATGCGTACAGCCAAACGGGCCGGTGCGGTCTTTGTAGCCCTCCATAAAGAGGATGTCCTCGACCCCCCGCGACTGTCCGAGAAGTTCGGCCAGGACCGTGCCATTGAGCGGCTGGAAGTCACGGGAGACCTCGACAAGGCGGTGCAACTGTTCACGAGTCTGCAAGCCGCAGACGAGTGAGCTGATCGGCAGCGACATGACATACTGGCGGCAGAGTTCGGCGTTGAGCTTCAGCTCGACCGGAATGCGGCCATCGTTCGCGGCGAGCGACTTCATGCCGATCATTCCGATGTTTCGCTGCCGACACTGGGAGAAGATGCGGCTCTGGAACCCCTCGACGGTGTGGGCATCGACGACGTTGAGCGGAAACTGGACTGTCGCCCAGTCATAGGACATCCCGAGCATTCCCTCGTGATCGAGCGGGTCCATGTGGCCCGTGAAGCCGAGGTAGCGGAACTTGCCGGCGGCGAGCGCTTCGAGGGCCGCTTTCATCGCGCCTCTCTCCGGGTCGAAGAATCTTTCACGATCGCCGGGATACTGGATCGAATGGAGCTGGACAAGGTCGATCTGTTCGGTGCGCAGCCGCCGCAGACAGTCGTCAAGCTGGCGCTGGAAGCCCTGGGCATCGCGGGCGCAGACCTTGGTCATCAGGAAGATGCGGTCACGAACGCCACCCTCGGCGATCGCCCGGCCCATGACCTCTTCGGCCCGTCCATCGTGGTACTCCCACGCGTTGTCCCAGAAACTGATGCCGAGGTCGAGGGCCTCGAGCATAAAGGAGACGCCCTCGGCGTCGGTCTTATTGACGACCGCGTCGTAGCCGCCCAGCCCGATCAGGCTGACCCATTCGCCCGTGCGACCCAGCGGACGGAGGGGAATGCCTCCCGAAACGGGACGCTGCATCGCCTGGGCCTCGGCTCCGAGGATGTTCAGCTCGCTCAATAGTTCGGTGAAGTCTCTTTTGGTATTCATAATTGTCAATTTAGTTGCGCCCCTTCAATGAGTCAAACAGCTTCGCATTTTACCGCGAGCATGGAGATTGATCCGCCCTCAAATCCCTCGACCGGGAAGTCGATCCGGTCATTTTCGTCACTTGCTCCGAGGACAGAGAGCAGTGGCAGGTAGTGTTCCGGGGTCGGGACGGCCAGCCGGGCCGTGCTCCCCATTGCCTCCCAGGTGGCCAACCCGGCCAGGTCGCGGCGCAGGATTGCGGCGCGCGCCCACTGCTCGAAGCTGGACGCCCAATCGAGGGGGGGACCAGCTGGATCGCTCCAGCGGTAGGCCGCAAGGTTGTGGACCAGATTCCCGCTGCCGAGGATCAGCACCCCCTCCGCGCGCAGCGGGGTCAGCGCCCGCCCGATCTCGAGATGAAAGGCTCCCGGTTGGCGGCGGTCGAGGCTCAGTTGGATGACCGGGATCTCGGCCGCCGGAAAGAGATGGACAAGGATCGACCAGGTCCCGTGATCGAGTCCCCAGTTCAAGTCGGCGGCGACTTCGTGCGGGGCAAGTCGGGACTGCACCTCGCGCGCCAGGGCCGGACTTCCCGGAGCGGGGTACTGCACTGCGTCGAGTTCGGGCGGGAAGCCCCTGAAATCGTGGATCGTTCGCGGACTCTCCATCGAAGTGACAGCCAGCCCGTTGATGTACCAGTGGGCAGAGATGACGAGGATCGCCCGCGGTTGCGGCAGCTCCTGCCCGATCGCCCTCCATTCTTTGGAGTAGCGGGTCGCGGTGATCGCGTTCAGGGGATTTCCGTGGCCGATGAAGACGACCGGCATTCGATGCATCGTGATCCTCTTATGAACCTCGTGAATCTGGTGAATCTGGTGAATCTGATGAATCTGATACACTACCGCGTGACCGATCGGGCGATCTTGCGGCGATTTACTGCCGCCGGGTTATGAGAGTGCTGATGGCCCCTGTAGGATTCGAACCTACAACCAACGGATTATGAGTCCGCTGCTCTAACCGTTGAGCTAAGGGGCCGGTCGATCTGCAATTGCAATATAGTATGTTCAGGCTGGTGGTCACGTCAAGATGGGGCCGGTTCCGCTAGCGCCCCCGGTGTTGCGGACATCTCTCGCCCCGCCGGACGAGCCTTCGGCACGGCGTCCCTTTCCTCGTCAAGGCCCCGCAGAAGACCCGTTCCTCGTCGGCGGACTCTTCAGCGGGGCCCGGCGGCGCCGGACTCTGTTCCGGAGTGGCGTCGAGGGCGGAGACGGGCCGCGGCCGCGGAAATGCTGGCGGAGGCAGTCGACGGATGAGCATCCCACCGAGGATGAGACCCGGCAGGATGAGCAGCACCGTCAGGCGCCGCGGCCATCGCCGCGCCTCTTCACAGCGATCACAGAGCGAACGGGGGCGCCACCACGAACGGGCAGTCAGTTGGTTTCCGCAGTGCGCGCAGAATTGGCCCTGAAAGAAGATGTACTTCATCGGTCGATTTTGGCTTTGCCGGGGTGGCTATAGAGAAGATAGCACAAGAGGCTGGCTGGCGGGAACCGGCAGCCAAAAATCTGCCAGCGGCAGAAACTGGACAGTGATGGCAGTGGTCGGTATCATTCACCCGCGTTTGCAGATTGCATGCCGATCGATCAAGGAGTCATTTTATGCCGATCCTCGCCCTTCTCTTTTTGATGACCATTGGTTTCGCCTTGCCGACTCCGCCCGGTGCGCCCACTACGCAAAGCCCGGAGGAGGTGCAGGTCCGGATCGAGACGGAACTGGGAACGATCGTGGTCGCCATCGACACCGCCCGCGCGCCGGTGACGGCGGCCAACTTTCTGCGGTATGTCGATGGCGGCCATTATGCGGGCGGGAGATTCCACCGCACGGTCCGGCGC
>JBEAVZ010000433.1:0-6769 GCA_041160645.1 Acidobacteriota bacterium | reverse complement strand
CTGTATATTTGTTTGGTATCTTCCATGCAGTTGCTGGCCAGGCTCGATGTTTGAAATAGCCAGCCTTGCCACGGTCAAACGTCGTCCACTCCGGCCAAGCCTTATTGGCTGGAGGCCCTGACGATCAGCGCATCCTCGACGTGGGGATTACTGTGAAGAGTCAGGTGGACCGGGCAGCGGGAGGCAATGTACTTGAGACGTTCCTCCTGTTCGGGAGACAGTTCTCCCTCGACGTAGATGATGCGGCTGATGTAGTGGATTTCGCTCTTGCCGGCGATCTCTTCCGGCGAGCATCCCTCGCAATCCTCCGGGCGGATCTTCTCAAAGTTGAGATGGACTTCGATATTGGTGACCGGAAGCTTTTTTCGATCAACATACATCTTAAGGGTCATGGCGGTGCAGGCTCCGAGTGAGGAGAGGAGCAGTTCGTAAGGGGCCATCCCCGCGTCGTGTCCGCCGAGAGATTCCGGTTCATCAGCGATGATGGTGTGCCGGCCAGCAGTTATGACGGTCCGAAATCCCTCGGCGGGCTTCAGGCTTACCTTGACATCGTTCATCTGGTAACTCCTTCACAGTCAGGTGATGTTACTCCATCCGGCTGGTGGGTCAGTCGAGCCGCTGGAGAGGGAGATAAGTGGGTGAAGCAGGGGCAGGGAGAGGCCCGTTCAGGCAATCCATCCGCCGCCAACCACGACATCTCCATCGTAGAATACCGCGGCCTGGCCGGGAGTGACGGCCCGCTGGGGTTGATCAAAGCGGACGATCACGGCTCCGTCGGCGGTGGGATGGAGGGTCGCGGGGGCCTCCTCGGCCCGTGAGCGAATGCGCACCTCAACCCGGAGCGGAGTAGTTAGTGCGGGAATCGAGATCCAGTTGATTCGCCGAACCCGCATCTCAGTCTTCAGCAGATCATCGCTGGAGCCGACCACAACCCGGTTGAGTACGGCATCGACTTCGACCACATAGAGGGGATCCGGCGCGGAGATGCCGAGTCCTTTGCGCTGTCCGACCGTATAGCGGTGGATTCCCTGGTGGCGTCCGATCAACTCGCCCTGACGGTTGACGATATCGCCAGGCGCGATGGTGGCAACCTCCCCGGCCCCCGGCAGGCCCTGGTTCAGAACAGGCAGGGATCGCTTCTCTTCGGCAAGGTATCGTTCGATGAAGCGGGCATAATTTCCGTCCGGGATGAAACAGATCTCCTGGCTCTCGGGTTTGCCGGCGGTGGGGAGCCCGGCCGCTTCGGCGATGGCCCGGACCTCCTGTTTGGTCATCTCGCCGAGCGGAAAGAGGGCGTAGCTGAGCTGATCCTGGGTCAGCTCAAAGAGAAAGTAGGACTGGTCCTTGGCGCGATTGACGGCCCGGAGGAGACGCCAGCGCCCACTCGGCTCGTCGTAGGCGACCCGGGCGTAGTGGCCGGTGGCGACCTTCGATGCTTCAGCGCTCTGCGCCAGCTCGACCAGTTTGTCGAATTTGAGAAACGAGTTGCAGGCGATGCAGGGGCTGGGGGTCAGGCCGTTGAGGTAGTTGGTGACAAAGGGCTGGACCACGTCACGCTCAAACTCACTCTCGAGATTGACGACATAGAAGGGGAAGCCCAGCTTGGTCGCCACGGTGCGCGCGTCATAGAGATCGTCGATCGAGCAGCAGCGCGACGGCAGCGGTTCGCCATCTGGCCCAACGTTGATCCGGCGCTGATTCCAGAGCTGCATGGAGAATCCCACCAGCTCCTCTCCCTGATTTTTGAGCAGCGCGGCAGCGGTCGAAGAATCGACCCCGCCGCTCATGGCAACGGCAATCATGAACCCCTCTTCTCCATTTAGTTGGCCCGGACGTCAGAGCCGGGCATTTATCTTGTCGACAAGGCCGCGGAGCGCCATGGTTGGGTTCGCCCCGCCGAGATTGTCGGTCAAATAGTGTGCGACTGACAAAGTACCTCTGGCAATGCTATGATTGCGACTCGATTTTAGCATGGAAGACAACTCTCATCAGGAACGATAACCAGGAACGATAATCAGGAACGATCAAAAAGATTATGAGCCAGACCGCATCTGACAAGACCATCGTCCGGGAGCAGCCGATCGAAAAGTACCGGCTGACCCGGGAACCATTCTATCTCAATGTCCGCGACGAGGTCTCGATCTTCGAGACGGCCTACCAGGCAAAACTACCAGTTATGCTCAAAGGCCCGACCGGCTGTGGAAAGACGCGTTTTGTGGAGGCGATGGCCTATCGTCTCGGGCGCCCGTTGATCACTGTTGCCTGCCATGAGGATCTCTCGGCAACCGATCTGGTCGGAAGGTTTCTGCTTGAGGGAGAGGAGACGGTCTGGCACGATGGGCCATTGACGACCGCGGTCCGGCATGGAGCGATCTGTTACCTCGACGAGGTGGTCGAAGCCCGCAAGGATACGATTGTCCTGATCCATCCGCTGACCGACGACCGGCGTATTCTGCCGATCGAGAAGCTGGGGGTGCTTCTGAGCGCCCCGGACGACTTCATGCTGGTGATCTCCTACAACCCCGGCTACCAGAGTGTGCTGAAGGATCTGAAGCAGTCGACCCGGCAGCGATTTCTCTCGCTCGAGTTCGACTATCCGCCGGTTGAGGCGGAGACGGAGATTGTCGCCCACGAGGGTGGGGTCCCGGAAGCGACCGCCCGCGATCTGGTGCGGATTGGCGAGAAGGTCCGCAATCTCAAGGGGCACGGACTGGAAGAGGGGGTCTCGACGCGCCTCCTGGTCTATGCCGCCCAGATGATTGCGAGCGGGATTGCCCCGGTGACGGCCTGTGAGATCGCCATTGCCAGTCCGATCACCGACGATGCCGAGCTGCAGCGGGGGATCCGCGAAATCGTTACGACGGTGATCTAGTTGGCGCGAGTCGATCCTTTCACGTTTAATTGATTTCCCGTGGGGGTGGGGCAGATGATGGGTAAAACAGCCGGATTGATGGTTTTGGCGGTCGTGCTGACCCTCACTGGTCAGGCCCAGAGTTATCTGGCCACGGGTGAGACGGTGAAGGGGAAGGATCGCAGCCTGGTGCCGGGTTTTCCGGAGGTGATGGCCGAGTACCTGCAGATTCCGGGCGCTCCGACCCCGGGAACGCCCGCCGGACTCGACAAGGCGACCTTTCTGCGTTTCAGACTGGCCGTGGACGGGGCGCGCCCGCGACCAGCCAATGTGGTCTTGCTGGCCATGCCCGGCTTCGCGAGCACGCCATCGCACTGGCTCTTTCTCGCCGCGCAGCTGGTCAACCGCGCCGCGGGTGAGAATTGCGCGGAGGGGGGCAAGAGCGCTCCGTGCCGGCTCGAAGTGTGGGTCGTGCAGCGGCGGGGCGCCCACCTTGCCGACACGCAGGGCGCGCTGGCGGCGCGACGGGCGGGCGATCCGCTTCGGGCGGCTGAGTACTATTTTGGCCCCGGAATTCTGGCGCTCGAGCCGGAACGGGGAGGGAAGTGGCCATTTGCCCCGGCGGCCAGATTGGTTGGACGCGCCGGGGCAGGCTGGAATCCTTTCCGACAGGAAGACCTCCGCTTCATGGCCGACTGGGGATTTGAGACTGCGGCGGCCGACCTCGACCGGATGATCGAGCTGATTGGCGCGCGGAGTGGTTCCCGGAATATCTTCCTTGCCGGCCATTCCCAGGGGGGAAGTTTTGTCGCGGCCTATGCCGGTCGAAAACGTGGCGACGGACGGCGTGGCCACGAGCTGCTCAGTGGCCTGATCTTTCTCGATGGCGGGCCGGCTGCAGGAGCCGCCGCCGCGTTGACCGAGGCGCAGCAGCGGGACTATGAGGGCCGTATCGAGCGGCTGCGGAAGGGGCAGGCATCGGTCTACACCGACGCGAGTGGCCTCCTGGGCAATCTCTCCGGGCCGGCGGCCGCCGCCTCGATGTTGGTCACCGGACTCTATTTTGGGCTGCGGGGACCAGCCGCCGAGTCGCTCTTTGCCCCCCGGGGGATGGGGATTCCGGTTGGCGACCGCTTCCTTGGGGCGATCAGAATCAACAACCTCGCCCGGGCGGGTCTCTCCTTCGATATTGATCCGCTGGCCGGACTCGGAATGCAGAATCCGCTCATTGCCCGGCTCGGGGAGGGGCTTGGCCAGCTCGATTTCCAGCCGCGACCGGGGACCGAATCGAAGTGTGACCCGGCCAAACCGGCCCCGCCCTGTCTTCCCGCGCCGGAGCAGGTCGATCCGCAGCGAGTCTATGGTTGGCGCGAGGGCGGTGGCGGAGGGGCGGTCCGGAACCGGGTCGGAAAAGCGCAGCTCTGGCTCGACTCACTCTCGTTCGCCCCCGCGCGAAGCAACATCCGCCCGGTCACCCATCGTTTCCCGGCGAGCCGCGAGCGGACGATCGACGCTTCCCACCTTATTGCCATTAACTGGTACCCCGCCGAGCGCTATGAGACCGACCTTCGTCTGGTTGGCCAGTACCGAAGTCTGAAGCTCGAGGGGAATGGGATCAGCCTGGATATCGACAAGTCAACCATCGCCCAGATCCCCGTCTATGTGGCCCGACAGGCCGTGGCCACGGGGATCAACAACCCCTTTCCCGGGGTGACCGACTTCACCGAGATCAACCGCCGGGGGACGTTTCAGACTGACGAGGCGCGGCGGATAACGGCCTTCGATCCCCAGATCAACGCAGCGCTCTATCATCACAGCGATTTCATCTCGGCGGATGATTCACTGGCGGGAAAGGTTCGTCCCGGCGAGCCGGGCAGCTCAGTCGTTGCCGAGACCTTGATCAAGTGGCTGCTGAAGCGCAGTGTCGGACGCGCGACCGTCCCGACACCGGGAAAGCTTGGAGTGCGGGAGCGGTTCTGACAGGCGCGGAGGGGCTGACCTGAAGACTGTCACGTCAGAGATCTTCCGGATGCCGGATGCCGGGTCGAGGCACCGGGGAGTGTCCGGGAGAGGAATGTGGAACAGACACGAAGCGAGGAAGAGAATCAATTGAAAGGGCTCACCGGAAAGGCAGTCGAGGCGTTGGCCTTGAAGATGGGGATCAGTCCGAGCGATCGTGGCTGGGTGACGATCGATATCGGGGCGACGCTCCTCAGCATCTCACCGACGGTCGCACGCGATTTCTTCAAGGCCGTGCCGGAAGTGGCGCGAATGCTGGAGAATGGCGATCTGCGCGCGTGGGCGGAGATTGGGCGAAGGATCGCCCAGCAGAATGGCGACGAGGCGAGCGACTTCTTCCGCTACTCGATCGAGACGCTCAAGGCGGTGCCAGACTCGCTGCGGGCGGTGCTTGTGGCGCTCTGTGCGCGACAGATCGTCCTCTCGCCGGCGACGGCCCTCGCCACTTTTCGTGATGCTCCCCGCCTGGTCCGCACCTTTGGTGACGAGCGCTCGGCAGGCCGGATCTACCGGATCGCGGTCGAGGTGGCCCATCGTTCAGTCAAGCACAGCACGGAAGTTCTGACCGCGGCGCCGCTGGCGCTCCAGGCATTGCGCGAGATGGGGGGTGAGGCAGTTGCCGGAGCGATCGATGCGACGCTGACTCTTGCCGAGAGTTTCGCCCAGCGAACCGGAGCAACGGCGGCCGAGTTTCTGGCGGCGGTCGGTGAGGGAATGGTTGGGACCAGCCACGCCGAGGCCCGCCCCACACAGATGCCCGAGCTGATCATCGACCTCTGTCAGCAGACGACCAGCTTTCTCGAGCGGGGCGGAGCGACGGCCCTCCAGTACTTCCGCTCGGCCCGCGCCGTGATCGAGGTCGGCGGACCGATCAGTTACGAGAAGTGGAATCGGGTCACCCGCAAGGTCGCTGATGAGGGCAACGCGGTCGTCTATGATTTTCTGAAACTGACTCCCAAGGTTCTCGCCGCGGTCGCCCTGACCCGCAAGAAGCGGGTTGGCGAATCGATCCTCGCCATTCTCGATCTGGTCGAAGAGCTGGCCGGCCTCAATGTCTACGTCGCGCTGGAGTGTTTCAAGAGCAGTCCGCGGGCCATGGCCAGTGCGACCCTCGACCAGTTTCAGAGCTGGGCGCGCGAAGGGGCGCAGCTCTACCGGAGCGATCGTCGAAAGGCGCAGGCCTATTATGCGCTTGAATCGAAGTCGAGTCAGGAGGCCCTCCGGGGAGCCCGCGACGGGATCTCCCTCGAGTCGGTCTCGCACCTGCTGCGTCTCTATGTCGAGGGCTTGACCGGGCGGGAGATGGCCATTGCGCCCTATGGCGCGATTCCGGAAGAGTCACGGATCAATGACGGCCAGACCATTCAACTGCCGGCGGTGATTGCCGAGTTTGGTTCGCCGGAGGACGACTTCCGCCTCTACAAGGTGCTGGCCGCCCACGCGGCCGGTCAGGTCGAGTTTGGAACACGTGATGTGGCGACGGCGGACATCCGGGCCGCGCTGACCGAGGTCGAGGCCTACTTCGAGGCGCAGGAGCGACAGCGGCTCGCCGCCGAGACCAGCAATCCCGAGTACGTCCAATACTCGAACGTCGAGCATCTCGGCCTCTCGACCCGCCGCCCGCTCGATCCCGGCGCGGCGACGACCGCCGACTATCGACTGGTTCTCTCGCGCTTTGGCAATCCGGCCCTCGCGACCCGCATCTTCACGACCCTCGAGAATGGACGGGTCGACTGGTGCCTGCGCCAGTCCTACCGGGGAATTCGTCGCGATCTCGATTTTGTGCGGGGTCGACTGATCGATCGCCGCCCCCCGATCGCCGAGCTGACCATCGAACAGGCCGTCTATGAGATGCTCTTTCAGATTACGCTCTGCGGCGGGGTGATTGATGAGACGGCC
>JBEAVZ010000236.1:0-11248 GCA_041160645.1 Acidobacteriota bacterium | reverse complement strand
AAGACGGCGGTCATGGTGTCCCAGTTCTGGCGGCCATCCTTCCAGAGGTAGAGCCCGCCGTTGACGACGACGCTGCGCGGATGGGAGAGGCCAGTGAACCAGTGGACCGTGTCGATCTGGTGGACCATCCACTGATCCGGGATGCCCGACGAGAAGGGCCAGAAGAGGCGGAACTCGAGGTACTTCCGGGCATCGAAGGGGATCTTTGGATCGCGGTTGATCAGGTAGCGCTTCCAGTCGGTATCCTCCTGCTTGAGGAGCGGCACGACATTCGGACGGCGCCAGCGCCCGGGCTGGTTGACGTTCCAGGTCATTTCGGCCATGACGATATCGCCAAACTTGCCGGAGTCGAGATACTCCTTCGCCCGCATGTAGCTGTCGGTGGAACGACGCTGCGTGCCAACCTGAAAGACGCGGTCTGAGCCGCCGATCACCTTCAGCGCTTCGTTGGCATCGCTCATGATGTTGGCGAAGGGCTTCTCGGCGTAGACATCCTTGCCCGCCTTGACCGCCTCGATCGCGTGAAAGGCGTGCTGAAAGTCGGCCGTGCCAATGATGACCGCATCGACATCTTTGCGGTCGTAGAGCTCATCGGTGTTGCGGACGCCGGCCGGCGTGGCAATCCCATATTTCTGGGCAATCTGGCCGGGCACCTCTTCACGCCGCTTCTTCCAGATGTCACAGACGGCGACGAGCTCGAAGTTGAGCTCCTTCGCATAGGTCTGGAAGGCCGGCAGGAGCGAGCTCATAGTCCGATCGCTCGCGCCGACCAGGGCGACGCGGACGCGACTATTCGCCCCCAACACCCGCCCGGGCTGCAGTACATTCAACCTCGTCGCCGCCACACCCGCTGTTGCCGCGGCGGTCGTCCGCATGAAATCACGTCGTGTCGTCTTACTCATTGGTATCTCCATTTGTTGAGTTTGTGATTGGGCTTTCCCCCGGACGACGATCACGAATGGACGGTCCGGGGGGCCCTCAGATCTCCCACCGCTCGATCAGAATACCAGTCGCAGACCGATCTGCACATCCCGCGGCAGATTGTTCTGGCTCGTCACCCGGCCAAAATTGGCGTTGTTCGGAGACAGATTGGGATTGTCGAAGAATGGCGTGTTGGTCGCATTCAGGAACTCGGCCCGCACCTGGAGCTTGATCGACTCGGTAAAGGCAAAGTTCTTGCTCACCGAGAGATCGGCCATGTTGAGCCCCGTACCGCGAAAACCGGCAAAACGGGATGGCAGTGTCCGGTAGTTGCCCGAGAGCTGAATTCGCGGATCATTGCGCTGCTTGTTCACATCCACCACACCGTTGGTCTGGACCGCCGCGTCAGTAAAGTAGAATCCACCGATATCGAAGACCGTACTATCGACGCGGCTCGAATTGACCGTTGTCTTCAGTCTGGTGATATCACCATTATAGTAAACATTACCGATTGTCAACGGACGACCCTGCTGCGCCTGCCAGATGCCCTGAACCTGCCAGCCGCCGAGAATGGTATCGACGGCCCGGTGCAGGTCCTTGCCCCACTTGCGTCCCCGGCCAAACGGCAGCTCATAGATGCCGCTGACGACGATCCGGTGCGGAATGTCCGCGTCGGAGAGGCGGCGCTCAAACTGCGTGTCGACCTCGTTGAGGAACGAGTCACGGACGAGGAACTTCGACCAGGTATAGCTGACAAGGGTCGTGAACCCGCGGCTGAAACGCTTCTCGAGCCGGATCTGCCCGCTGTGGAAGTCGCTGTTGCCGTTGTTGGCGATGCCACTGATCCCCGTGAAATGCGGGTAGGGACGCAGGAGCTGCTGCCGCTGCACGGTGGCGCCATTGAGTCCGGTGCCGGGAATCAGATTGCGGAAGGGATTGGGAACTGCGGTGGTCAGGAAATTGATCCGATCCTGATCACGAATCGGGCTGTTCGACAGATACTGCTTCGGCACCGCATTGAAGATGTTGGTTCCGACGACGAGGTCGTAGCCGCGATTTCCGACATACTGCAACTCGAGGAGCCAGTTGCCGGGCAGCTCATACTGTCCACCGAACGACCAACGCTGGGCCTGGGAGTTGTTGACCTTGGAGGGCAGGAAGGAGGGCGACTGACCGAGCAGGGCCCCCAGCCCAAGGGCCGCCCCGCGCGGCTGGAGAACACCGGTCGGGAAGGGATTGGCGAGGTTGGCCTGATAGGTCAGTCCATTGTCGACGCTCGGGACGATCTGGGTCTGCAGCGAGAACCCGGATTGATTGACGCCGGCGATCACGAAGGGAACCGTGTAGAGTCCCCAGCCGCCACGGATGACCAGTTTCTCGGTCAGCTTATAGGCAAAGCCGAGACGGGGCTGATAGTTGTTCCGGTCGGCATCCCAGAAATAGCGGTTGCTGTCGGAGGCGAAGAGAAGCCCACCCTTGACCCGGAAACTGCTCGCCGGGACCTCGGGAATCGGCGCTGCGGCGTAGGCCGCCAGCGCGGCGGCCTCGACCGGGCTGGCCGCGGCGAAGTCGAAACCGCGGGTATTCCGATTGTAGCGCTCGTTGGTCGCCCCCTCGTATTCGTAGCGCAGTCCAAGATTGAGGGTCAGCTTCTGCGAGACTTTCCAATCGTCGTGAAAGAAGAAACCATAGTAGAGAGACTGATTCGACCGGGCGGCATTGCGATCGATGATTCCTCCGGTGGGAACACCAAGCAGCAGCGAGGCCAGGCTCTGTCCAACCGCGGCGCCGGCCGCGTTATCGAGCGGACCGCGGGTGAAGGAGTTGGCAAAGTCATAGCGCCCGGCGGCATGGCCGGCCGTGTAGGAGTTTTCACGGTATGAACGAAGATCGGCGCCAAACCTGATCGAGTGGTTACGTCTGATTGTCGTCAGAACTGGCTGGAAAGAGTAGATGTTGTGGTTAGTTCCGCCGCCCGCGTTGTCGCCAAGCGACGAATAGCCGCTGATCTCAAATCGCGGCAGGTAGTTCTCGGGACCAAAGAGCGCCGCCGTCGCCTGCGGGAAGCCGAGTGCCGCCGGCTGGAACGCATCGCGACTCTGTGGATAGCTCGGCTCATCGAAGCGCGAGAAACCGACCCGCAGGTTGAGAACCGTGGTCGGAGTAATATTGTTCAGATAGTCGAAGGTGCCACCGCTGTTGATGCGGTAGAGGAACCCGCCAGTTGGACGAATTCCATTGACGATCCCGGTTGCGTTCCCGCGTGCCTCGACCCGGTTGTTATAGGTATAACGGACGAAGAAGCGCTGTTTTTCGCTGATCGTCTGGTCAAACCGGAACGATTCGGAATGGAAGTTATCCGTGCGGGGATTGCCGCTGATGAAGTTATTCTGCTGCTGGGCATTGCCAGCCTGATTCGGGAGCGGATAGAACTTCAGATAGTTGAGGGCAATCGGACTGATCCGGTTCGACGGAATGATGTTGCCGGGGAATGGATCACGCCGGACACGACTGCCATCCGCCCGGGCCGTCGCCGGATCATAGATGACGATGGAGGGCAGCAGCTCCGAGAAGTCACCCTGACGCATCTTCGCCGTCGGGACCGTGAAGAGACCCGGCTCGGGGAACTTGTCCTTGAGCCCTTCGAAGGCAAAGAAGAAGAAGGTGCGGTTGCGTCCGTCGTACCCAATCGGCCCCATGAATTTGGAGGTCCAGACCGGACCGCCAATCGTGAAACCATAGCGGTTGTAACGAAGGGCGTCACGATCGGCCTTGCCATCGCGGTCGGCATCGCGCGTTGGATTGGCCGCCAGATTGGTGCGGTTGAGAAAGAAGTTGTTGGCGGAAAGAACGTCATTGCGGACAAACTCGTAGACGGAGCCGTGCAGCTGGTTGGTTCCATTCTTCAGCGTCACATTGACCGTCGCGCCGGCGGTGTGCGCCGTCTGGCCGTCATAGGCGGCCGTCTCGACCTTGAACTCCTGCACGGCGTCGGCCGGCGGGACAAAGGCGACGCGACCAGCCCCGCCGCCACTGGCCATGTTGGGCGATCCGTCGAGCGTAAACTCGTTCCGCCCCGGGGCTCCATCGGCGACGACAGCCGAGGTTCCACCGTTATCGAAGGGGCGCGAAAACTTGAGATCGCCAGTGTAGGCAATCCCCGGCGCAAGACGGGTCAGCACAAATGGATTGCCATCCGAGAGAGGCAACTCCGAGATCCGCCGCTGGTCGATCACCTGCCCTGCCGAGGCCGACGCCGCCTCGAGGAGCGGCGTCTCGGCAGTGATGTTGACGACGTCCTGCAACGCTCCAACCTCGAGCGCCAGATCGAGCACCACCCGATCACCAACGCGGATCTCGACGTTATTGCGGACGACCTTCTTGAATCCGGTCGCCTCGACCTGCACCGCGTAATTGCCAGGCAACAGGTAGAGAGCCTTATAGTCTCCGTTCTCATCGGTAACGGTATTGGTCGCCACTCCGGTGGCCCGGTTGGTCACGACAACCTTCGCGTTGGTGACGGCCGCGCCTGATGACTCGGTCACCCGCCCGGTCAGCTGACCACGAAAATCCTGCGCGGTGACGACGATGGTCGCCAGCAAAAGCAGGGTCAGTGATCGCAAGTATAGATTCAAAGGTCCCTGAGATAACCACATAAGATACTCCTTCAAGTTAACGCACCAGAGCTTGCCTGAGTCCTGAAAACAGACGGCACGCATGATGGACACCCGGCTCGATGAACCGGAGTGGAAAGTCGTCTCACTCTTCGCGGCGCGAGGCTATGGCTAGTTAGCGCAAGATGAGTGAAAGCTGACTGTGAGTTAGTGGAATAAAATAATCGGAAAACGAAAGGCGATTATACAACTCTCATCGTCCTTGTCAGTAGTCAGAAATGCTGGCGAGAATTTCGATCATGCGGTCCACCTCATCCCGGGTATTGTAAAAATGGGGCGAGATGCGGAGACGACCGAGGCGGGGCGTGGTGACGACACCGTGATCGTTGAGCCGCTGGTAGAGCCGCTCGGCGGCCAGGTGCGGATGGCGCACGCAGACAAAGGACGACCTCTCCGCAGGCAGGTTGGAGCTATCGACGATGAAACCGCTTGCCGTGAGGCGATCAGCGAGGTAGTCGCGCAGATCGAGCAGGTAGGCCTCGATGCACTCCGGTCCAATCTCGAGAAAGAGTTCGAGCGCGGCGCCCAGACCGACCACGCCGGCCGTATTGAGAGCCCCCGGCTCGAAGCGGCGCGCCCCGGCGACGAGCGGCTTCGGCGCGTGACTGAACGCAAAGGGCTGCTCAACCGACATCCAGCCGAGAATCGTCGGCGCGACCCGCTCGAGAATCTCGCGCCGCAGATAGAAGAGGGCAATCCCGTCCGGCCCGAGCAGAAACTTGTGGGCATCGGCCACCAACGCATCAACCGCCATCTCCCGCACATCGAGCCGCAGCGCGCCTAGCCCCTGGATGGCATCGACGACGAAGAGGACATCCCGCTCGCGACAGAACCGGCCGATCGTCTGCAGATCGTTGCGAAACCCGGTCGCGAACTCGACAAAGCTGAGGGCCACCACGCGCGTCCGCTCATCGATCCGGGCGAGGATCTCGGCCGTCTCCAATCGGCAGCCGTGCTCAGGCGCGATCCGCAGCTCGACCTCATGCCGGCTCGCGATATGCTGCCAGGGCAGCAGATTCGAAGGAAACTCGGCGGCGGTGGTGACGATGTTATCGCCACGGCGCCAGGCGAGGCCATTGGCGATCATGGCCAGTCCCGCTGAGGTGTTTGGCGCGAAGGCAATCTCGTCCGGAGAGCCATTGACCAGTCGCGCGCCAAGTTGACGGACCTGCTCGATCGCCTGCCCCCACTCCCGAAAATGGACCAGACCGTGCTCGAGGAGGTCTCGTGTATACTCGGCCATCCGGTCGTAGACCGGCTGCGAGATCGGGGCTACCGCGGCGTGGTTGAAATAGATATGGTTTCTGGTGACCGGAAAGAGCCGGCGAATCTCATTGTTCATCAGCCACTCCGCTCAATTTTGTGGGGAGCCCCCGAAGAGATTAAACGCCGTCCGGACCTCACCAACCGCAAGGTGGCGGTGATTGCGCAGCGTCGCCTGCCGATAGTCCTGAAGCGGTGACAAAGCCTCTTCATCGAGCACCCCAAGCTGTCGCAGCACCTCGATGACCACCGGGTCACGCGCCCGGCGAATGTCGCCATCCTCGATCTTGATCGCCACCCCGAGACCGCGTGGATAGGCTGCGGTGGGAAGGACCCCGATCAGTTGGACGCCCTCCGCCCCAACCTTCGAGACAATCCGGCCCGGCAGCGCCCGCATCAGATCGGTGTCGAGCCGGCGCCTCGTTCCCCCGACCATCTCTGGGAACTCGAGCATGGCGGCGAGTATCCGGCGAGCCGCCTGCCGCCGCGGCGTCGAGCCCGCCGGATCGACGAGCCGCGCATAACTGAGCGCCATCGCCCGCAGGCTTACCCCAAAGACCGGAGCGCTGCAGCCATCGACGGCCACCACGATCTGCCCGACCGGCGTGCCGGTAAACTCGGCGACGACCTCCCGAATCTCGACCTGGATCGGATGGTCCGGATCGAGGTAGCTCGCGCGCGGATGCCCGCCGTGGCCGGCCAGCAGGAGCATGCCGGCATGCTTGCCCGAGCAGTTGTTGTGGAGCGTGCCGGGCGCCTGCCCGGCCGTCCGCAGCGCTTTCGCCGCCTGACTGTCGAAGGGTGGATGGGCGCCACACTGCAACTCATCGACACCCAGCGGCCCGCGCGCGAGAATCGAGGCGACCGTCGCCAGATGGATCTCCTCGCCACTGTGCGAGCCGGTGATGACAGCCAGCTCCGCCGGGGTCAGGCCATAGCGGTCCGCCGCGCCCGAGGTGATGAGCGGAATAGCCTGAAACGGCTTGGCCGCCGAGCGGAAGAAGGTGCGGGTCGAAACATCGCCGAGAGTCGCGACCGCCGAACCAGCGGAATCGACCACGGCCACCCAACCACGATGCCACGATTCAACCAGTGAACCCCGCGTGACTTCGACAAGAATTGGCAAACAGTTATCTTTGATCATCACAAAGAAGGACTGATAGAACCGCTATCTTTCAGCAATTCTATCAGTCCTATTGGCCTGAGGCTTGTTGGGCCTGATTGGCCTGTTGGGCCTGTTATTCAGTCAGCTAGAAAGTGATGCGCGCGCCGAACCGCACCAGGCGCTCGCCACCAATCGTCGCATTGACCTGCCCAAAGGTTGGACTGCCAAAAGCTCCATCCGGATTGATGAAGTTTGGACTGTTGGTTACGTTGAGCGCATCGATCCGAATCTCGGCGCCAATCCGCTCACTGAAGCGAAACCGCTTGATCATCGTCCCATCGAGGTTAGTATAACCCGGTCCGGTAATCGAATCGTTACGCAACATGTTTCCAAAGGTATTGGCCGCCGGCGCCGAGAAGAGGCTCGTGTCAAAGTAGAGCTTACCCGGTCCGATGTCGCCAAAGACCTTTGGCGTTCCGCTCACGTTCGGCCGCTGGGTATTGCCGGGCGCCCGCAGCGCGGCGGCGTTGGCCGTGAAGTTGATCGGCGTCCCCGACTGGGCAGTGAAGATGCCCGAGACCTGCCAGCCGCCGAGAATCGCCTTGAGCAGCTTTGGACTGTTATTGGCGAAGGGGATATCCCAGACAAAGGTCGCGTTATACATAAAGCGACGATTGAAGCTCGCCAGACCACGGCTCAATTCAGGATTGGCCGGGGTCCCGACGCCGCCATTGTCATCCGAGTAGTTGATCGCCCGGCCACGCGTCAGACTGTTGGTGACCAGGAACCCGTTGCGGAAACGGCGATCGACCTTGATCTGGAGCGAATTGTAGTTGGTATCGGTCGGATACCAGGTCTGGACCGAGGCGATCTTGCCAAATTGGGTGAAGAATGGACGACCGGCATTGTCCTGTCCGGGCACCATTCCGGCGTTGAGGTTGAAGTCGGCGATGATCCCGCGGGCGATGTTTCCAACGTAGGCCACCTCGCCGGTCAGCCCCCAGAAGAGCTCGCGCTGGTAGGCCACATTGTAGGAGTGGAGCCGTGCTTCGCGCAGATTTGACGGGACGTGGAAGAAGCCCTGGTTGAGCAGCGTCGGGGTCGAAGCCTGAATGATGCCACTGCTGGGCACATTGAACGCCTGCGGCGCCGGAAGTCCGGCGGCCATTGATCCGGCGGCGGCAAACTGGTTGGCGGGATTGAACTGGTTGTTCTGTTTGACCGGGAAGTTGAAGGCATAACGGTTGTCGGGGAACGGAATGATGCTCGTTCCGAAACCGGCCCGAATCACGGCTGAATCGTCGAGGCGATAGGCCACCCCGAGACGTGGCGCGAAGTTCCTGAAGTAGGTCCGCACGCCGATGTTGTCCGGAACGCTGCCGTAACCGGTCACTTCGAGAGTGTTGTTGTAGATATTGTAGTTGGAGAGTCCACCCCGCGCGGTGATGCCCCTGTGCGGACGGTAGAACTCATGGCGCAGGCCCAGATCGAGAGTCAGCTTTTTAGAGACCTGCCACTTGTCGTTGATGAAAGTGAAGAGGGCCTGGTGACGCGTGCCCGGCTCATCGATGACGTTCAAATCGCGCCCGACGCTGTTTGGCAGATCGAGCAGGAAGGAGGCGAAGGCGTTGCCCAGCGCGTTGAGCGCCGCCCCGTCTCCCGGGGTGCTGGTCTGGGCGCCGCCAAAGTTGTACCGGCCTCGCGTGCCGCCGTTATCCTGCACCTGCAGGAGAAAGTCCCGGTTCTTGCGGAACTCGCCGCCAACCTTGATCGTGTGGTTACCCCACATCTTGGTCATCGTTCCCGAGAAGATGTTGGTCGTCTCACCGCGGTCCCACGGCAGACTGGCCGAGAATCCAAGCACTGGTCCGCTGAATCCGGCAATGTTGATCTGCGTCAGTCCATCCGCCGTCTTGTCGACGTTGACCCCCTTGATGCCAACCTCCTCCGAGGTCTTCAGCCCATCCGCCTGGGTCACCGCGACGTTATGGTACCAGCTCACGCCGACCCGCAGCTCGAGGATGAGCGTCGAGTCGAAGGTCCGCGTATAGTTGACCGCCGAACTGATCACATCCTGGGTTCCGGTGCCGGCAAACCCGCCATTGGCCGGTCCGCCATAGATTCCGTATGAACCCGGATCGAAGAGCTTCGGCTGCTGATAGCTGAAGCGGACGGCGAGAGCGTTCTTCTCGCTCATGTTGTAGTTGATCTTCGTATCGAACTGATGGGTTGTCCGTTCACGGACCGTGTTGACGACAAAATTTGGCTGACCAAGCGCGGCATTGGCAATGTTGGGCGCCGGCAGAAAAGCGAGCAGTTTCTGGACGATCGGACTGATCCGGTTGGCGGGAATGATGTTATTGGCGAACTGGGTTCGTCCGGTTCCATCGGCGGCGCCAGTCAGCGGATCATAAACGCGGGTCGTCACGTTGCTGAAATCACCATTTCGCCACTGGGGAATCGGGATGACCGATCGGGTCACCTTGCCCAGCTTGTCGTTGGTGTACTGATAGTCGCCAAAGTAGAAGAGCTTATCCTTGATGATCGGTCCGCCAACCGCGAATCCGAACTGGCGGTAACGGGTGGGGGCACGGTTGCCGGTAAAGTAGTCGCGCGCCCTCGTATTCTCGTTATTCCCAAAGAACCAGGCGCTGCCGTGGATCTCGTTGGTTCCTGACTTGAGGGTCACCGAACTGACCGCTCCGCCGGCCCGTCCCAGCTCCGCGTCGAAGTTGCTGGTCGAGACGCTGACGGTCTCGATCGCGTCGGCAGCCGGAATAAGCACGGTCAGCAGACCCGTCTTCTGGTTGTTGTCGACCCCCTCGATCATGAAATTGTTTGAGAGGCGCGACTGTCCATTGACCTTCGATTCAAGACTGTCCTGGGGATTGAAGAACTCAGAGTGCGGACGCGATGGACGCGTCGCGCCCGGAACCGTCACCAGAAGCCCCTGAAAATTGCGGTTGAAGGCGAGCGGCAGCTCGGCCACCTGCTTCGTCTCGATCAGCCTTCCGGTATCGGCGCGATCGGTCTGGAGTATCGCCGCCGCCCCCGCCTCGATCGTCACCGTCTCGGTGACATCGCCAACCTGCATCGTCAGATCGGCCCGGATCGTCGTGTTGACGTCAACCACCACGTTATCCCTGACCACTTTCTTGAAACCGGTCTGGGATGCCTCAACCCGATAGACGCCATTCCTGAGGTTGGCAAAGACGTAGTTCCCGTCCTGGTTGGTCGTGGTGGTCACGACGATGTTGGTGCGCGTTTCAGTCGCGGTCACTGTCGCGGCGGCGGCTGTCGCGCCCGTCGAGTCGGTGATCGTCCCAAGCAGTGTTCCATTGACCGCCTGCGCGTGACCAACCAACTGGGCGGCCAGCACAAACATCGCCGCCAGTAGCAGTCCTCTCAGTCCTCTCATTTATCTCACCTCTAGTTATTTGCGGGAGACCATCGTGATCGACCCAGCCCACGACACTGATACCGGCTTGAGTCTGAAGACAGGTTGTCACGTCGACTTCCGCTCAGATTGTATGAAGGATTCGAACCAGCGCGGCGTCCCGAACCTTCCCGGGATCACGGCGACACACTGAGCGAAACCAGCGTTTTGTTGGCTGAACATTTGACCGTCTGTTGGTCAAATAATGCTGATAGTGGTCAAGAGTATCTCGTCTGCAAAGGGTATTATGTATTGTTAAATTTGACCGTCCGGCACCATCCACCCCTCACCCAACTGACCAATGGAGACTGGGCGACCCCGGCCAGCAATGAACCTGGCCTGACAAGAAGAGAGGCTGGTCACAACTTTTAACTTTAAATTAACCGTGGAGGAATGATCCGTGCCGAATCGTGATTATGGTTGGGACGCGGTGAGAAGTCAACCACGAGTTCGGCCGCCGCTCGTGGGAACGCAAAACGCCCGCGTTGCTCTGAAACAACGCGGGCGTCAGGATGTGGATAAGTTACGATGGGACTTTGACGGTCGGATATTCTACTTGCGCAGACGGGTCAAACCCATCTTGATAACCTCGACCTTCACCTTCTGTCGGCCAAACTGGAGAGCCTCGCGCCGCGACGGAACCCAGACATCGATGATGTGCCCCTTGATCTTTCCACCGGTGTCCTCAACCGTATAGACTCCGGTATATTTGCCGGCCGTCACCTGGACGACCGAGCCGAGCGGGAGCACGCTGGGATCAGCGGCAATGAAGCCTCGCCGCACATAGACGCCCGAGCGGGTAACTCCTTTGAGCGAGTAGGCCGTTGCATCGAAACTGCGGGTCTCACT
>JBEAVZ010000229.1:0-5054 GCA_041160645.1 Acidobacteriota bacterium | reverse complement strand
GGACGTTCCTGAAACGTAGATGTAGACGTTCTGCTTGTCCTTTGGATCGACGACCAGTGTATGGGTGTGAGAGCCCCGGCAGGTCTGCACTGCGGCGACCTGTCGCGGTCGACGAATATCCGAGATGTCGAAGATGCGCACCCCCCGGAACCGCTCTTTGCTCGGGGCCGGTAGTAATGGGCGTCCATCCGTGGCGACTCCGGCCGGTGGAGGGGGGAATCCCTGGATCCCGCAATCGAGTCGGCCGTTCGGCATCTCGACCGACATGAACATCAGATTCTTGTGAACCGAGACATCGCCCTGACCTCCCGGGCAGACCATCGAGGTGACGAGTTTCGCTCTGGCGGGAGTTGAAATGTCATAGATGTTGACACCGTAAAAGTTCCCCTGAAAGAGGTACTTTCCCTGAAAAGCGATATCTGAATTGGCAAAGGCGAGCTGGGCCATGACCATCCGGGCGGAAGCGGGCATCTTCGCGGCATTGGCAATACCGATCGATCCGAGGGTCGTGGTGACCTTGGCGCTCTCGACGTCGCTGGCGTCAAGCTGGAAGGCCTCCGGTTTCTTTAGCAGAAGCAGGTGGCGCAGGCCCTTGGCCACTTCGCCGGCATCGTAGAGGCCCGGCTTGAGCTTGGCTCGCGGATCATTCGCGTCGGCCCCGGTCATGCCTGCCGGCAGGGGAGGCGCCCCCTCCGCGGGTGGATTGGCGCTCTGCGCCAGCCCGGTTATTCCTGTTACCAACAAAAAAAGAGCAGTTAAAATCGTCAGGCCAAATTTTGCCGCGAAGTTGGTCATCATTTCCCCCCTGAGGTAATTTTATCGAGCATGGTTTGCATGATTCTGATCTCAGCTCGCTGACTGCTATCGACATCGGTCGCAAAAGTGAAGAGCTCCGCATCCTGGCCGGCCCCGGCCGCCGCGAAGAGATCACGCACCATATCGAGCGCGCCGCGATGGTGTTGGATCATTCCAGACAGAAAGAGGCGATCAAATTCGCTCCCGCTCGACTTTGCCAGTTCATCCATCTGCTGGGGCGTTAGCATACCAGGCATCAAGGCGGCTCCCGAGTGATCCATTCCGTGGTGATGGTGGGCGTGTTTGTCGGCGACAGGCTGGCCACGCGAGATCAGCCACCTCTTCATTTGGGCGATCTCGTCAGCCTGCGAATGGCTGATCCGCGCGCCCAGTGTCCGCACCTCACTGTTGGTTGTTCGCTTCTCAATCAGGGCTGTCATCTCGACCGCCTGCTGGTGATGGACGATCATCCCCTGCATGAAATTGATATCTGCCGGGGTGAGTGGCGCCAGCTTTGCCCGCGTTGTCCGGGGCAGGACGCGGGTCGATTTGCCTGGGGCGCCGGGCTGCACGATGGTCGGCTGCTGCCCGAGAACTCGCTCGCTGCTCTGACTACTGAAAACCATCAGAAGAATCAGGGCCATCAACCATACCGATCCACTTCCTGATCTGCCAAATACTATCCAGGTCATCTTTTCACTCCTGCCAATTCGGCCACTCCTGCCAATCAAGCCACTCCTGCCAACCGTGCCAAACATGGTCGACGATCGAATGTTTCCGACCATCGAATCAACGGACGATGGTCAGGGAATCTCTTCCATTAAGTCATAGTTGAGCAACGCGAGGCTGTATCATACTCTGCCAAACAAAAGGTCGACAACCTCTGTCGCGCCTCGCCCGAAATTGGTCTGCGCAGCGCCCCCACGCTGCTCATTGCCCTAAGCCTTCGATGGCCTTTTCTCGACCACTCAGCTGGTCCAAGCATCCACTCGTGAGATTGTGGTTCTGTAAAAAGTGACACCGGCTTATGAATACTCTTTGAATCAACAATCCATGGCGGTCATTGATCCATCGCGGGAATCAACTTGAAGAGTTAAGGCGAAGAGTTAAGGACGCCAAGAGTTAAGGATAAGCTATGTCATCATTAACCAGATTATCAACCAGCCTCATCAAACTATCTCTACTCCATTTCTTAATAGCAGGAATCGCCCTCGCGGCCTCCACCTCATCCCTGCGGGGCAGAGTGACCGACGCTAATGGCGCCTTGATCGCCGGAGCCGAGGTCACTGTGATCAACAGCTCGACCAACAGCCGGCGCCGGGTCGTCTCCGATGCCCGTGGTCTCTATCTTGTGCCGGAGCTCCCGCCCGGAGTCTACTCGATCGAGGTCAGTTCGCGCGGATTTCAGCGCGTAATCCGCCGGCAGGTCGTCTTGAACGTCGCCGGGGTCTATACTGAGGATTTCTCGCTCCAGGTCGGTGCGCTTGATGAACAGGTTGTCGTCGAGGGGAATTCATCCCTGGTCAATCGTGAGTCAGCGACGGTTGCCACCGTCATCGACCGGCAGTTTGTCGCCAATCTTCCACTCAATGGCCGCAGTTTTCAGGTGCTGCTCGAGCTGACTCCCGGAGTGACGCTGGCCAGATCGACCATCCAGAGTACGGGCCAGTTTTCGGTCAACGGCCAGCGGACCAATGCCAACTATTTTATGGTTGATGGGGTCGGGGCCAACTTTGGGGCGAGCCTGACGGCCCAGAGCTACCAGCAGGGAAGCGGAACCCAGCCGGCTCTCTCGGTTCTCGGCGGATTCAACAATCTGGTCTCCGTCGATGCGCTGCAGGAGTTCCGCGTGCAGACCTCCGGATACGACGCCCAGTATGGTCGTTCACCGGGCGCGCAGGTCTCGATTACCACCCGTTCCGGCGGCAACGAATTTACCGGGACGCTCTTCAACTACTTCCGGAACGAAGCTCTCGATGCGGCAGACTTCTTCGACAAGATCAACCGGGTTCCGAAGCGCAAGCTGCGCCAGAACGACTTTGGTGGAGTTCTTGGTGGGCCGATTCGTTTGCCGCGTCAGGTCTTTGGTCCACTGGGATATGACGGGCGCGATCGGACCTTCTTCTTTGCTTCATATGAGCAGTTGAGGTTGGTTCAGCCGCAGGCGGGCCTCTTCCGGGCCCGGGTCCCCTCGCTGGCCGCCCGGGCCGCCGCCACCGGACCGATCAGGGCGGTTCTCCAGGCTTTTCCGCTTCCCAATGCGCCGCGTGTCGCTGCGGATGGTGATCCGGCAGACAGCGAGCGTTACATCGCCGGACTCTCCTACCCGTCGAACCTGACAACCTTTGGGGTCCGTTTCGACCATCGCTTCAGCGATCAGCTGACCATCTTTGGGCGTTTCAACCTCTCTCCCTCGGAGCAGTTCTTCCGCTCATTCCCCAGCCAGGAGAACCAATTCCGGAAGGATACCCAAACCTACACTGGCGGGATCACCTGGACGATCACACCACGACTGGTCAGCGATCTCCGGCTCAACTACAGCAGTGACCGCGGCGCCTTCGATTTTGTGGGAGTTCCGGCGGATGGCGCAGTTCTGCCCGCAGATGGCCTCCTCTTTCCATCTTTTGCCCCACGGGCAGTGACCGCCGTCAGTCTCCAGACCGTTCCTGGCAACTTCAGCGCCGGGCTGAGCGCCGCCAATCTGACCCAGGGGAAGACGCTTGGCCAGCAGCAACGACAGTTCAATATCGTCGAGAATTTGACCTATATCGCCGGACGACATGAACTGAAGTTTGGGGTGGACTATCGCCATCTTCGTCCACTTCAGGATACCCGCTCACTGAGCATCAGCTACAATTTTGCGACCGAGGCCTCACGGCGGACCGGCGTGCCCACGGCGATCTCGGTCCAGGCTTTTGCGCCGGTGACCGATTTCATCGTTCGGAACGCCTCCCTCTATGCCCAGGACGCCTGGCGCTTGAAGAGGGGGATGACGATGACCCTCGGTCTGCGCTACGAGATCAATCCACCCCTCGATGGTGACCGACTGCCATACCAGATCGACGGACTCGAAAATCCGCTGACCGCGACGCTGGCCCGGCCCGGCACTCGTCAGTGGCGAACACGCTGGAACAATCTCGCCCCGCGCGTCGGACTCGCCTGGACCGTCTCGGAGAAGGCCGATCTGGTTCTGCGGGGAGGATTTGGTATCTTTTATGATACCGGGATGGGCACTGCGCTCCGCGGCTTCAGCAGTTTTCCATACAACACCACCCTCAATATCACCAATCCGGCTCAACTCAGGTTTCCGGCACTCGAGGCCGATATTCAGCCTCCCCCCTTTGCTGACACGCTGCCCCCGCCGTACAACTCGAGCTTCTTTGTCTTTGATCGAAATCTGCAGCTTCCGTACACGAGACAGTGGAATGTGACCGTCGAGAAGGGGCTTGGACGCAACAACGTTCTGACCATCGGCTATGTTGCGGCAGCCGGACGGCGTCTGCTCCGTGCCGAACAGTTGCAGAACTTCAATGCCCCATTTGTTCAGCAACGGTTTGGTCTCGAAGCGCGGCCGCTGGTCGTCATCAATCCGGCGATCTTTGGACCAAACCTGGCGGCGACGGCGCCGTCTGCCGGATCGACGGTCTCGGTGACCCGCAATGCATCGAACTCCGATTATCATTCGTTTCAGGCCCAGTTCCGCCGCCGACTTGCGCGGGGGCTCCAGACCCAGATCTCCTATACCTGGGCAAAATCGATGGATGATGTCTCCGATGAGACGATCACTGGCATTCCAACCGATCGGCTCGATCTGCGCCTCGAGCGCGGAACCTCAGACTTTGACATCCGACATAACTTCATTACCGCCCTCACCTACGACATTCCGACGGGGAGGTTTCTGGGTGGATATCGACTGACACGAGCGGTACTTGGGAACTGGTCGGTCGATGCGATCGGGCGGCTCCGCTCCGCGCTGCCCTTCAACGCCATCTCCCAGGCCTTCGATCCGCTCAACATCGGAACGACGCGCCGTCTCGACCTCAAGCCGGGTGTTCCCATCTATCTTGATGATGCGGCCGCCCCCGGCGGGAGAAGGCTCAATCCGAATGCCTTTGCCATTCCCACGCCGGGAAGGCAGGGCACGCTGCAGCGCAACACGCTGCGTGGCTTTGCTGTCCGACAGCTCGACCTCTCGATTCGCCGTCAGTTCAATCTGACCGAAAAGTGGCGGGTTCAATTTCGCACCGAGTTCTTCAATC
>JBEAVZ010000181.1:0-2883 GCA_041160645.1 Acidobacteriota bacterium | reverse complement strand
GACTGGAATTGTACAGGATAAGACCGGGGCGAGCGTTCCTGGTGCAAAGATTGTCGCAACGAGTACGGAGACCGGGCTCGTGCGGAATGCCGTCGCCGATGGTGAGGGACGCTGGCTGCTTCCAGTGCTTCTGGTTGGACAGTATAAGGTCTCTTTCGAAGCTCCCGGATTCAGCAAATCGGTGGCGACTGTCGACGTCGAGGCATCAGTGCCACGCCAGCTCGATATTCGACTCGAGGTCGGGCAGGTTGATATGCAGATCGTGGTCACTGATACGACTCCGCTCCTTACCCCTTCAACCGTCACTACATTTCGCCAGCTCAATGCTGAGGAGCTGACCAGAGTACCAACGGCGACGCGCAGCTTTACGCATCTTCTCTCGGCCGAGGCCGGAGTGAGCGCTGATCTGCCACCAGTGCTGACTAATGGTAACGGCAACATTTCGCCATCGGTCAACGGTACAAGAACGACCAGCACCAGCCTCAGTTTCAATGGCATCGATGCCACCAATATCACCTCGAATGAGGGATCGCTCAACAATAACATCTCGCCGTCACCCGAGTCGCTCTCCGAGGTCAAGCTCCAGACAAGCCTCTATGATGCCTCGACTGGCCGCTCAGGAGGCGGAAATTTTCAGTTGGTGACGCGCGGGGGAACGAATGACCTGCACGGATCGATCTACCACTATCTGCAAAACGAGAAGCTGAATGCCAACGACTTCTTCTTCAACAAGGACGGTATCACCCGACCGCGGGCACGCCGTAACGAAGGAGGTTTCACGATCGGCGGGCCGATCCGGAAGAACCGGCTCTTCTATTTTGGCAACTATCAGCGGACCGAGGCGAGCACCGCCTTTGTGCCGACCGCCAGCAGCATTTCAGTGCAGCCCCAGGCGCTGCAGTTGATCAACGGTCCCCGAACCAAAGAGAACCTCTTTGCCGCTTTCAGCCAGCTCAATCCGGGAATTACTTCATCCATCCCCAATGCGGCCGCCATCTCTGATGTGGCGGTAAGGTTGCTCAACCTGAAGAATCCAGCGACCGGTGACTTCTTCATCCCTGCGCCGCGCGGTAACAATGTCGTCGGACGGGATATCAACACCGGATCAGGAGCAGACCTCTCAGTCGGGGGAAATCCCTACATTCGTCAGCGCAATGTCTTTCCGGCGACCTTCAAGCAGGATCAGTTTACGACGCGTCTCGATTATCGGCCGGGAGAGAACAACACCCTCAGCGGGACATTCTTCTACTCCAATTTTCCCGGCTTCGATCCGTTCCCGGATCCGAACAGCCTCATCTCACCGGTGACGCTGAAGAGGAGCGATCGCAATCTGACGCTGGCGATCTCGGACATCCATACTTTCAGCCCCTCACTGATCAACGAAGTTCGTTTTGGACTCTTCACGCTCAACAACACGCGAGTTCTGGACGATCCATTCCTCGAGATTACCAACGAATCGGTCGGCATACCCAATCCGGCGCTGGCATTTGATCAGGGACCAGGAACGCGCCGCCTGGGCCATTTTGTCGGACGGCCCGGGACACTGATGGAGCGATTCTCATTTGGGGGGCCAAACGATAGTTTCAATCGTCGCGAGCAGCGTACCTGGAGCATCGCCGACAACCTGACTCTGCTCAAGGGGGCGCACAGTCTGCGGCTTGGTGGTGAGTACAAGGCCCATTCCTTTGACAGTGCACTGCCGGAAGAGCAGGCGACCGAGTTTGAGAAGTTCGATAACTTCACCATGCTCCTGCGCGGACTGGCCTTCGAAGCCGATACACAGTTCGGAATTACTGAGAAGGAGTTCCGCTTCCGTGATCTGAGCCTCTATGCGGCAGACGACTACCGGCTCGGATCGAGGCTGACACTCAATCTCGGTGCACGCTGGGAGTGGTTTGGTTGGCCCGAAGAGCGGAATGGGCTCATCGGTAACTTCATTCCCGGGGCGATCAGAGATTTTTCAACCCCACTGCCAGGGTTTATTGTTGCTGCCAATGTCAAGCCGACCGGCTTCAAGGCGATCGATGATGCGGTTGGGGCAACGAGGAAGGCGAACAACAATCACACTCTCAACGGGCAGGATCTCAACAACATTGCCCCAAGGGTTGGTTTTGCCTTCACACCATTCTCGAACAGCAAACTGGTCCTCCGTGGCGGATACGGACTCTTCTATGACCGTCCGTCGGCGGCCTTCATCAACACGATCTTCTCGAACTATCCTTTCCTGCGTGAGGCCGAGGTCACTTTCCCGGGCAGCGCCGTTCCGCTGACGCGTGCCTGGTCAAATCAGAATCCGAATCAGCCGTTCAACCAGTATCTTCCGAATCGGGTTGTCCGAACCGGCGGGGCGAATGGCACCTACCAGATTCGTGACAACACCGGAGTGGCGATCGGCGCTGATGGCCGACCCAACCCGACCGATCCGGCAACTGGGCAGCCGTTCCTTGGCAACATCGCCGAGACCTTCGAGTTCCGTGCCGTTGACCAGAATCTGCGCACTCCCTATATCCAGCAGTGGAACTTTGGACTGCAGTATGAGATCAGCCGCGACCTGATGTTCGAGGCCCGGTACAACGGGACACGCGGCGTCAAGCTGCTTCAGGCGACCTCGTTCACCCAGGGCTTCGACCTCAACAATCCGGCGACACCAGACTATATCTTCGAGCGGTTCAATCAGGCCTATGTCGCGGCTGGTGCACCGAACGGCCCACTCAATACCGGTAATACGGCCCGTGATCGCGGACTCGGAAAGGCCTTCGGATTCCAGAATCCATACATCCTTGGGGTTGCGCCAACCTGTGCCAATGGACAGATCACGATGCCAGCCAATGCTCCAGTCGACCTCAATCTGGCCAATCGGATCAGTTGTACCGCCGCCAATAC
>JBEAVZ010000179.1:0-2978 GCA_041160645.1 Acidobacteriota bacterium | reverse complement strand
CGACGTTGTGGTCGACACGGATGATGATGCGCTCGGAGTCGACGACATCGACGATTCCGTCACGTCGGGCCACCACGACCGCCCCTGAATCCTGCGCCGTCACCTTCTCCATTCCGGTTCCGATCAGCGGCGCCTCGGCGCGGAGCAGCGGCACGGCCTGTCGCTGCATGTTCGAACCCATCAGCGCCCGGTTGGCGTCGTCGTTCTCGAGGAAGGGAATCAGCGAAGCGGCCACCGAGACGAGCTGCTTCGGCGAGACATCGAGGAACTCGACATTCTCGCGGTTCGCGTTGGTGAAGTCACCAGCCTTACGAACGACGACCCGCTCGTTGACGATGTTGCCGTTCTTATCGAGCTCGATGTTCGCCTGACCAATGATGTACTTGTCCTCTTCCCATGCCGTCAGATAGAACGGATATGGTTCGAAGGTCGCTTTCTTCTGCCCCTCGCCGAGCTTCTTGTTCGCGGCGAGGATCTTCGCCTCCTCGATGTGGTCTCCCGGCCTGAACCCGGTGTCGCCCGGGTTGAGAATCAGCACATAGTCGATGACACGCCCGCTCTCGACCTTCCGGTAGGGCGACTCGATGAAGCCGAACTCGTTGATTCGCGCAAAGCAGGAGAGCGAAGAGATGAGTCCAATGTTCGGTCCTTCCGGCGTCTCGATCGGACAGATCCGACCATAGTGGGTCGTGTGCACGTCACGAACCTCGAAGCCGGCCCGCTCACGCGAGAGTCCTCCCGGTCCGAGCGCCGAAAGACGACGCTTGTGCGTAATCTCGGAGAGGGGATTGGTCTGATCCATGAACTGTGAGAGCTGTGACGACCCGAAGAATTCCCGCACCGCCGCCGTGACCGGCTTGGCGTTGATCAGGTCGTGCGGCATCGCCGTCTGCATCTCCTGATGGATCGACATCTTCTCCTTGATGGCCCGCTCCATGCGCACCAGTCCGAGACGGAACTGGTTCTCGAGCAGCTCACCCACCGCGCGAACGCGACGGTTGCCGAGATGGTCGATGTCGTCATCACTGTAGAAGACCTGGCGTCCATCGCGTGTCGTGTGCTCACCTGAAACCCGCTTCAGCTTGAGCACATATTCGATCACATCGAAGAAGTCCTGCGGCGAAAGAAGCGGATCGTCCAGACGCTCCCGTTCCGCCCGGCCCATCTTGATATTGAACTTCAGGCGACCAACCCGCGAGAAGTCGAACTTGCGCGCATCGAAGAACATCGACTGGAAGAGGGTCGTCGAGGTCTCGAGCGTCGGCGGATCGCCCGGGCGCATCTTACGGTAGATCTCGATCAGGGCCTCCTGGGAGGTCTTGATCGCATCCTTGCGGACCGTCTGGCTGATCACCGCCCCGACTTCATCCTTCTCGGGGAAGAAGATCTCGAATGTCTCGATCCCGGCGTCGGAGATTTGCGCGATCGCCTCGGGCGTCAACTCGGTGTTGCTCTCCGCGACCACCTCGCCATCGGTCGTGTTGACCAGATCGCTCAGCGTATAGGCGCCAGCAAGGTCGGCCACCTGGACCTTGATCTCTTCGATCCCGGCCTTGACGATCTCCTCATAGGCGCTGCTGGTGATCTTCTTGCCGCTCTTCACCAGGACCTCACCCTTCCGATTGGCAATGTCGGAAGAAGCGCGGGTGCCGATGATCGCCCGGCTGACCTGCCAGTAGAGCTGGTTGCTGTCCAGGCGGATCTTCTCGACCCCGTAAAAGGTCCGCAGAATATCCTCGTCGCTCTTCATTCCGAGCGCGCGCAGAAAGATCGACGCCAGAAATTTGCGCTTGCGGTCGATGCGCACATAGAGCAGGTTCTTGGTGTCGTATTCGAACTCGACCCATGAGCCGCGATAGGGGATCAGCTTGGCCAGGAAATAGGTGTTGTTCTGCGCCTTCTCGAAGAAGACGCCCGGTGAGCGGTGGAGCTGGGAGACGATAACCCGCTCGGTCCCGTTGATGATGAAGGTTCCATTGTCGGTCATGAGGGGGAGATCGCCGAAATAGACCTCCTCCTCCTTGATGTCGCGGATCGACTTCTGCTCCGTCTCGTCATCCTTGTCCCAGACGGTCAGGCGGATCTTGACGTGGAGCGGGACCGAATAGGTCATGCCGCGCTCCTGACACTCCTGCACATCGTACTTGTGCTTCAGACCAACCGGCTCACCGCAGTTGTCGCAAGTATTGACGACGTTCTTATTGTATGTTCCGCAATCGCGGCAGACCACATCTTCGGAAGAGAGCGGATTGACCTTGATCACCGCACTGCAACTGCGGCAGTTTGAGCGCAGGTGGTGCAGGCCCTGCAACTGGCCGCACTTGCACTGCCAGTTGCCGATCCGGTACTCGACGAACTCGAGCGACGAGGTATTCCGGAAATCGGTGATCGGAAAGGTCGAGCGGAAGACAGCCTGCAGGCCCGTATTGTCGCGCTCGGGCGGCAGCAGATCCATCTGCAGGAACCGATCATAACTCTCCCGCTGAACTTCGATCAGGTTCGGAATCCGCACCGAGGTGCGAATCTTCGAAAAGTCGTAGCGGGGACGATTGTTCGAGACAATGTTCCCGTTGTTGCCGTTGGTACTTGATGTTGTTTGATTCATGTCGATAGCCATCTCGAATCACACCCTCTGCCAGAACTACGAAATCTTCGACCCCTGTGCTGCATTCCCGACCGATCAGGGCAATCGATCGTCTCCGCGCAGTGGTCAGGTGATAGATCAGATCTCTCAGAATGATACGCGGCCAGACCTCTTCGCCACCTCAGCCGCGCGTATCAGCAAAAATTGAACCCCTGGTGACGCGTCAGGGTCGGTCGTGGCAATTTGCCAGATGACTGACCACCCATATCCCCATCAACATCACCAAGAAATACCCCACGATATATCCCGCGAACATATCCACTTGGGGCCTGTCCTCTCCGCCAGTTCTCTCCGCCTGGCCTGCTCAAGCCGGCTTGCGTCTCTGGGGAGAACC
>JBEAVZ010000153.1:0-6021 GCA_041160645.1 Acidobacteriota bacterium | reverse complement strand
GCTCTACCCCGTCTCTCCGACCGGTCCCACCCTCAACTCGCCCGCCCAGGCCATGGCCGACCATTACGGGGTGGCGACCCTCGACCTCCAGGCGGCCCTCAGCGCCACTCCGGGGCAAGCGGGTCTCTGGAATCGCGAGGGTGAACTGAGCGATGCGGGCCACCGTCTCTGCGCTGAAAAGATTATCGCCACTCTCCAGCAGCAGATGCGCCTGCCTGAGACACCCCTTGCCCGGCGGCTGCCGCAACCGCTGGTGAGCGATGAACTGAACTATGGTGAATTCAAGGTCCTCGCGGAGTTCATCCCGCCAAATGGCCAGGAAAGTGGAGCAACGAAGGCCTGGAAGAGAGAGGCCAGTCGCCATCCGCGGCTTCCGACGGTTCTGGCGACCAGTAACAGACCCGGATCGATCATTGAGACGATCTTTGAGGGAACCGTGGTGGGGCTGACCTGGCTGCGCGGTCCGGAGGCGGGAATCTTCGAGGTGCTGATCGATGGCAAGCCGGCTCCGGCGCCGCTGACCCGGATCGACGGATACGCCGAACGCGAGACAATCGGTACGGCGATCATCGCCGGTGGACTTGGGCTTGGGGAGCATCGACTAACGATCCGGCTTCTGCCCGCTCGAAATGCCCGCAGTCGCGGCAACAGGATAAAGTTTGGCTACCTCCTCATCGGCGGTCAGCGCCCGGAACGTCTCTAGAACGGGCCGGCCGCCGCGGTTCGCCGCGGGTCCACTGACCGGGTTGGAGGTCGCCCAACTGCCATTCACCAATCCGCATTCTGATCAGCCGCAACGTAGGCAACCCCACCGCCGCCGTCATCCGCCGAACCTGCCGGTTTCGCCCCTCACGAATGGTCAGACTGAGCCAGCTGGTTGGAATGGACCGGCGCTCCCGAATTGGCGGATGGCGCTCCCAGAGGGCTGGTGGCTCAACAATCTCCACCCGCGCCGGCCGCGTCGGCCCGTCCTTTAACAGGACGCCGCGCCGCAGTTTGGCGAGCGCTTCCGCCGCGGGCTGCCCCTCTACTTGCACCAGATAGGTCTTCTCCAGTTTATGGCGCGGGTCGGTAATGAGATGCTGCAACCGGCCATCATCGGTCAGCACGACCAACCCTTCACTGTCATAGTCGAGCCGCCCGGCCGGATAGACCTGCGGCAGATCGATAAAGTCACCAAGGGTCCGGCGCCCCTCCCCGTCCGTAAACTGACAGAGGACCTGGAATGGTTTGTTGAAGAGCACCAGTGTCATGGCGCGACCTGTTGAAAGACCTCCGGCCGCTCGACCTGGATCTCCAGAATCCGCCGGCGCTCGACCCGCTCGACCGTGAAGCGGAAACCGTGGTACTCGACCACATCACCCTCGCGGAGCAACCGACCGGCCTGCTTCAACAAAAAGCCAGCCACGGTCGTATACTCGTCCGACTCGGGCAGCTCGAGCGGATAGTCGCGATTGGCCTCGCGGACGGGCAGTCCCGCGTCGATCGTGAAGAAACGCGCCCCGGTCGGCTGTGGTCGTGCCAGCTCAATCTCGTCGTGCTCATCCTGGATATCGCCGACGATCTCTTCGAGGAGATCCTCCATGGTCAGGATTCCCTCCATTCCACCATACTCATCGACAATGACCGCCATATGGACGCTGCTTCGCTGGAGCTGCTGCAGCGCCTCCGCCAGACGCGCCGTCTCGGGCAGGAAATGGGCGCGCCGCATCACCCGCCGCAGATCGAACTCCTCCGCGCTGAGCATGAACGGCATGATATCCTTGCTGTGAACTACCCCGACGATATTGTCGACATTGTCACAGTAGACCGGCAGCCGCGAGTAGCCCGAATCGCGGAACTGGCCCACCACCGCGCCAAAATCAGACTTCTCTTCGATCACCACGACCTTGGTGCGCGGAACCATGATCTCTCCGACCGTCAGCTCCGAGAACTCGAAGACGTTATGAATCAGCTCCTTCTCATCCTTCTTCAATAATCCTGACTGGTGGCTCAGGTTGATCAGATAGCGGATCTCATCTTCTGAATAGGCCGTGTGGTGGCCGGGTCGGAACTCGACCCCGATCAGTCGCAGCAGCCTGATGCCGGAGAGATTGATGAACTGGATGAATGGCTTGAAGGTGCGGTAGAAGATCTCCATCCACCGCGCGGTCGCGAGCGAGATCGCCTCCGCCTTCTCGATCGCCAGCGCCTTTGGCGCGTACTCACCGAGGACCAGGTGGAGATAGGTGATTATTGCCAGCGAGATCCCGATGGCGATCGTGTGGGCCAGAATCTCGCCTGTCGCCACCGGAAGTCGTGCGAGTAGAAATGGCTCCAGCCACTGCGCAAGCGTCGACTCCCCAACCGCCCCCAGGGCAAGACTGGCGAGGGTGATGCCAAACTGACTCGCCGAGAGCATCGCGTCGAGATGATCGAGGGCGCGCAGCACCGCCTGCGCGCCGGCCCGCCCGGCGGCAGCGAGCGTCTCGATTCGCGCCCGGCGCACGCTGACCAGCGCAAACTCGACCGCCACGAAGAAACCGTTGGCCAGGACGAGCGAGAGAATCATCAATATCTTCAAAATTACTTCCGTCATTTCGCTGCCCTCGGCGCTGTACTCACTCGACTCATCGACCATCCTCCGTCAATCTCCGAAAGAACTCGACCGCACGATTCTCAGCCCAGGCGCGATCCTCATCTGCTTGCCGGGCTCCGCAGAATGCCACGTGGCCTCCCTGCGCAGTCACGAGAAGATCGATCATCGGGTTGCTCGTCAGGCGCTCATCACGGAATGGTTCAAGGGGAATGAATGGATCGTCTGCGGCGTGAATGATGAGAGTCGGGACGCGGATCGCCGGAAGGTAACTGATCGAACTGGCCTGCGCATAGTATTCGCGCGCGTTCCGAAATCCATTGTAGGGTTGGAAGTGATCGTCCCAGTCCCACAGGTGGCGTATCTGGTCGAGGGGTCCGAGATCATAGCGCCCCGGAAAGAGGCGATCCTTCTCACGCATGCGCCGGGCCAGGCTGCGCACGAAACGCCGCTCATAGATCCAGTTGCGCGGCTCACGGATCGCTTCTGAACAGGAGGCGAGATCGATCGGCGGACTGATCGCGCAGACCCCCTTCAACTCGCGCGGGGCCGTCTCACCCAGCTCGCCGGCCAGTTTCAAGGACTGGTTTCCACCCATCGAAAACCCGACAATGAAGAGTTCCGCAACGCCATCGCCATCGATCAACTCGCGGAGCACGTGGTGCAGATCGACTGTCAGGCCGGAATGATAGAGCGTGGGCGTGAGCGCATCAGTCCCACCACAGTTGCGCACATTGTAGCGGAGAACATTGAATCCGGCCGCATAGGCCTTGATGGCTGTTCCCCGCGCGTAACCGGAGTCGGCCGATCCCTCCAGGCCGTGCACGATAACGACCAGCGGGCGGGTTCGCGGCGCAGCCAATTGAGTCGCCAATTGAGTAGCCAATTGAGTAGCATGGGTATGGTGGTAGGCGACCACCCGCGTTCCGGGTTCAGTCGCGAACTCGCGCCGCACCGTCCGATCCACCCTCGCCAGCTGACTGAAGTCGCGCGGACGCAGACTGCCCAGAATGGTCATCGCGTGACCATTTCCCAGCCCCCAGGCCGGCTGGAAAGGCCGAAAGGACCGGGATCTCGCGGCAATCCGCCTTGTCTCACTCATCAGGTTTCTCCACGATCAAAACTTTGCGTCTGTCAAAAGTGGCTATTTTACGTGATCCCCCTGACAAATCAAAGCTCTTTGTCAGAAGGCCGAATGGCTGCCTGGCGACGTGCTTTTTCAGGAGACCGATGCTATATTGCCGGTCATACCAAGGAAATTTATCGGCCCGGGGATCTATCGTCATGAACTCAATTATTGAATACTTCAGCACCATTCCATCTCGGGATCGGACGCTCCTCCTGGCCGGAGGCATCACGATCTTCTGGCTGCTTGAAACAGCGGCGCCGCTCTTTCGCTTTGGTTACCAGAAGTGGCGCCATGCGGGCATCAATCTCTTCTTTACATTGACGACGATTCTGGTCAACTTTACGCTCGCCTTTCTCCTGCTGCGAGTGAGCCAGTCGACCCAGGACCACCAGCTCGGCCTGCTTGCGTGGACGGGTGAGCTCCCGGTGATCGTCAGCACGCTGATCGGACTCCTCGGACTCGACCTGATCGGTGCCTACGCGATCCATTGGCTGCAGCACCGTCTGCGCCCGCTCTGGCAGTTCCACCTCATCCATCATACTGACGTCTATGTCGACACGACGACTGCCAACCGGCACCACCCGGGAGAAAGCGTCTTCAGATTCGTGGCGACGCTGCTTGCCGTCGTCGTTGTCGGGGCCCCCATGTGGATGATCATGCTCTACCAGGCCCTCTCAGTCGTCGTCTCCCAGTTCAATCATGCCAACATCCGACTGCCCGAGCGGATCGACCGAATCGTCAGCCTGGTCATCGTCACCCCAAACATGCACCACATCCATCACCACGCGGTGCTTCCCCAGACCGACACCAACTATGGAAACATCTTCTCGATCTGGGATCGCCTCTTTGGAACCTACACCACGATGCGCCAGGAGGAGATCAATTACGGCATCGACACCTATCCCGAGCCGGGTGAGCATTCACGAATTGGATCGTTACTGATGATCCCCTTTCGCCCGTATCGCCCGCCAACTGGCGGCAAGGTCGAGATTCCGTAGTCAGGCTCCAGCGATCCCGGTCAGCCAAACCACCTCAGCTAGTGGGCCATATCCCTGGATCCCCGGATTCAGCGCCCGAGATTTACCCAGTCAGAGACGAAGTCATGATGATTAAACAGTGTCCAGCCTGTCAGGTTATCATCGATCGTCCGGCCAAATTCTGCCGGCAATGCGGAACAATGCTCCCCGTGGTGACGGCGCCGAAGCCATCCGTGGCCACGCGGGGAACCACCCCGCCACGGGCCCGCGTCAGCACCTCCCAGACGACCCGTGGTGGCCGCCCCCCTGGTCCCCTGACCGGCTCTCCATCTGCGGGCAACTCCGCGCGGACTGGCCGCAATGGCGGCGACTTGTCGACCGGACGCATGCTGGCACTGATCGTCCTCGTCCTCATCCTGCTCGGATTTGGGGTCTACCTGATCATTATCTTATTCCTCGGAAGCCAGCGACTGACGGAGAAGGCGCCGACTCCTTCGTTTATCGAGAAGCAGCCAACCCCGGTTCAGCAGAAAATATTGAGCAAGGAGAAGATCAACGCGCGTTGCGATGAGATCATGAAGAAACTGACTAATAACGACCACACAACTGCGTCCGAGCAGTTTCTCGGGAGCCTGGGGAGGCTGGTCTACCCCAACGCCACCAGTGAAATTGCTTACCAGAAACTGGAGATCTATTTTCTCAAGTTGACCACGACCGACTCTCTCGATCAGGTGATCAAATACTACCGGCCCCAGTTTAAATCCCAGCCGCTCAACCCTGAGAGAGGCGCGCGGCCGGAAGAGACGATCTTCAGTCAATTCGAAGATGTCGACACTTGTGTGAAAATTTCCAAGGAATCGAAGCGGGATGGAACGATCAACATTATCGTTACCGGGGATCGCTCGAATTCGCGCGCAGCCAGTCCTAAGTAATCACCGGCAGGGCGCTGAGCCCCCCAAATGGCCATCGGCGGCGCGCGGCGATTGACTAGGCGTGCGGCCCGTCATAACATCTCTTTATGCAGCAACCGGTACCCAATGAAATACCCGACAAACTGTTCTTCAAGATCGGCGAGGTCTGCGAACTGGTCGGCGTCCAGGCGCACGTCCTGCGCTATTGGGAGACGGAATTTCCGATGCTTCAGCCCCAGAAGAACCGGGCTGGTCAGCGAACCTACCGCCGCCGTGACGTCGAGATGGCCCTCCGAATTCGGCAACTCCTCTATGATGAGGGGTTCACCATCGCCGGCGCCAAGAAGCGTCTCTCCTCCGAGGGACGGACTGCCAACACCCGCCTGAAGATCGTCCCACCCGGGGCATCAGGTCACGAAATGGCGGTTG
>JBEAVZ010000135.1:0-3844 GCA_041160645.1 Acidobacteriota bacterium | reverse complement strand
AGATTGTAGAGCAGCGGCGGGTCGTGCTCGACCGGCTGATCCGTCCCATACTCGGACCTGGTGATAAAGTGGGCCTTGAATGCGCCGTGGCGGACCGCAAAGAGCTTCGAGCCACGCCAGTAGAACATGGTCTGGCGCGGACTCTTTCCGCTCCCGCCGGACGCGTGGAGAACGGGGGTGAGATCGTGGCCATCGAGCGGTCGGTCAGCCGGAAGCGGCTCGCCGACGATTTTGGCGAATGTTGGCAACAGGTCGAGGGTTGAACCAAGCTCGGTGACCACGCCCGGGCGGATCGTCCCGGGATGCCAGATGATCGTTGGTTCGCGCATCCCACCCTCGAAGGTGCCGCCCTTCGCGCCGCGAAGCAACCCGGCCGTCCCTCCCTGTTCATTGAAGAGCATCCACGGGCCATTGTCGCTCGTAAAGACGACCATGGTGTTCCGATCGAGCTTCAGCTGGCGGAGGGTGTCGAGCAGACGTCCGACATTGGCGTCGAGCTCCTCGATCACGTCACCATAGAGTCCGCGCTGGCTGCGGCCGGCAAACTCCTTCGAACGAAAGAGCGGCATGTGCGGCATGCTGTGGGCGAGGTAGAGGAAGAATGGACGCTGGCGGTTGGCCTTCACAAAATTGACCGCCTCGTCGGTATAGCGTCGGGTCAGCGTGGTCTGCTCAGCCGGCCGCTCGACGACCTGCTCGCCGCGCATGAGCGGAACATTCCAGTACTCGACTTTCGGATCCATCATCCGGCGGCGGCGCTCATCGGCTGGCACATTCTGGCCCACAAAGTCCATGTCGTTCGAGTAGGGGATCCCAAAGTAGGAATCGAACCCATGCCTCATCGGCAGATGCTCGGGCTGGTAACCGAGGTGCCATTTGCCAACGGCGGCGGTCGCATAGCCCCGGCGCTTGAGAATCTCAGCGATCGTGATCTCGCTTGCCGGCAATCCCCCTTTCGAGTCGGGAAAGAGGACTCTTCGCGTATCCGAGTACATCCCGGTGCGGATCGGCAGACGCGAGGTGAGCAGCGCTGCGCGGCTGGGGGTGCAGACCGAGTCGGCAGCGTAGAAGCTGGTCCAGCGCTGCCCCTCCGCCGCCATCCGGTCGAGATGGGGAGTCCGGATCGTCGGATTGCCAAAGCTGCCGAGGTCTCCGTAGCCAAGATCGTCGCAGAAGATCACCACAAAGTTGGTCGGGCGTGGCGCGGCGGCTGATTCAGCAACCTGTGGCAGCCGGGTCGTCGCCGCACTGAGTATGATCAGCAAGATGGCCAGAATTGGTCTCTTCACTTCTTCCTCCGGATTGTTGATGGCTTTCTGGTCGATGAATGGGTTGGTTGGGGTGGCTGCCAGGGGACGGCCCCAGCCCGCTGCAGATGGAGCTGGAGGGCTAGCGTCAGCTCCTGGGCAATCTTCGGCTCGCTGGAGAAGAGATCCCTCTGCTCGCGCGGATCACTAGCGAGATTGAAGAGCTGCAAAGGCTCGAAGGGGGAGTTGTGGAGCATCTTCCACGGTCCGCGCCGCACCGCATAGTAGTCCTGCCCCGATACTTCGTCCCTCCCTCACGCCGCATCCAGAAGAGGTCACGCGCCGCTTCTGGCTGGTTCTCGCCGCGGAGGGTCGGAAGGATCGATTGTCCGTCGATCGCCGACCCGGTGCGGACTCCAGCCGCATCACAGATCGTCGCGTAGAGATCCATATGGAGAGCGATTCTCTCACTCTGCGAACCAGCCGGGATGCGGCCCGGCCAGGCCGCAATCAGCGGAACCCGAATCCCTCCCTCATAGAGGTCCTGCTTTCCCCCGCGCAGATTACCGTTGGTCCCCCCGACGCTGAGCAGGCCGCCATTGTCACTGGTGAAGATGACCAACGTGTCACGGTCAAGCCCTTTCGCGCGGAGCGCCGTCAATACCTGACCGATCCCGTCATCCATCTGCTCGATCAGGGCGACCAGCCGCGCCCGCTTCTCACTGATTCCAGGCTCGCGGGCCTTCACCCGTGAAAGCCATTCATCTGGCGGCTGGATCGGATCGTGGGGCGCATTGTAGGCCAGGTAGAGAAAGAAGGGGGCCGGACTTCCCTGCCTGGTCTCAAGATAGTCGATCGCCCAGCGGGTGAAGAGATCCGTCGCGTGCCCCTCCGGGTCGATCGTCTGGCGGTTGAGCCGCATGTAGTTTCGGTCGTGGCGCCGATGGTGGTAGTAATCATCCATCATATCGCCGAGAAAACCGTGAAAATGGTCGAAGCCGCGGTCATTGGGTGTGTCTGGTGCGGCCAGACCAAGGTGCCACTTGCCAACGATCGCTGTCTGGTATCCAGCCTCCTTCAAACGCTTCGGGAGCATCTCAGCCCGTGGCGAAAGCCAGCCCCAACTGTTCTCAGGATGGGTGCGGATTACTCCCGGAACCCCGGCCAGATCAGGGTACTGACCGGTCAGGAGCGCGGCCCGCGAGGGCGAGCAGACCGGCGCATTCGCATAGAAGTTCGTGAAGCGCTTGCCTGCCGCCGCGAGGGCATCGAGATGGGGAGTCCGAACATCCTGCCCGCCGTATGCTGAAAGATCTCCATAACCAAGATCATCGACCATGATGAAGAGAACGTTCGGAGCATCACCCTTCCGGGCCTGCGTGAGCGGCGCAACACAAATCAGCAGAAGCAGCAGCGCAATAGTCTTTCTGATCACCTTCGGTTCACTCCTTAAAATTGGGGAGGTCCCGGCGCGGTCACACCAGGACCTCGACCAGACACCACTTAGTAGATCAGTTTGAGGGCAAACTGAATCACGCGTGGCTGATTTGACTGGGCGCTGATCTGGCCAAAGGCCGCGCTGCCAAATGAGGTGTTGGGCGGAGCAAATCGCACCGTGTTGGTCAGGTTGAAGAACTCGGCCCTGAACTGCACCGTCAAGCCTTCAACCACTCGCGTATTTTTAACCACTGAGAAATCGATACCTGAGAGTCCGTCGCTCCGCACACTGCCGAGCGACCGCGGCGTTGAGCCAAAGGTATAGGCCGTTGGGGCGGCAAAAGCAGCCGTGTTGAACCAGCGTGTCAATGACCGCTCGCTACCGGAGAGAACCGGATTGCCGATCAGATTGGGACGCTGTCCGCCCCCCTGCGAGAAGGTCGTGTTGGTCGCGCTCGAAAAAGCAAGCGGTCCGCCACTCTGGTAAGTGTAGATGGCCGAGACCTCCCAGCCATTGATGATCCGCCCAGCCAATCCCTGCGGGTTGAAACGACGGCCCGGACCGAACGGCAGCGCGTAGAGCCCGTTCAGGACCAGTCGGTGTGGCGCGTCGAGCGCCGAAAGCGAGCGATCGAGCCGCAGATTGTTCCAGTTCTGGAAGCCGGCATTGCTCAGGGACTCGCCGGCAAAGGCGCCCGTTGCGATATCGATCAGCTTCGAGAAGGTGTAGGAGCCATTGAGGGTCACGCCGCGGTTGAAGCGGCGCTGCATCGAGACCATCAGGGCGTGATAGGTCGATGAGGCAAAGGTCTGGTTGGTCGCGACGACCGACTGGAAATGGGGATAGGGTCGCAGCAGCTGGGCCCGCGCGACCGTCGCGCTCGCCAGTGGTCCGGTCAGAATCTGTCGGAAGAATGGATTCGGAACCTGCGCCCGTAACTGGTCACCGAGCGAGAGGGCTGAATCAGGCAGCTGATTGAGCTCCATATCCTGCTGCAGCTTCAGACCGCGATTGCCGGCGTAGCCAACCTCGAGCAGCAGCTGCCCGGGCAGCTCGCGCTGCACATTGAGGTTCCACTGCGCTGAGTATGACTGTTTAACATTCCGGTCAGAGAACCGAATGCTCTGACCAAGGAAGGTCGCCGCGCCCAGACTGTTTC
>JBEAVZ010000118.1:0-2558 GCA_041160645.1 Acidobacteriota bacterium | reverse complement strand
CTATTGGGAGGTGTCAAGAAATGTGCTTGGAGGTCTCATTCACCCGTCAGGGTCAGGTGCGGTGGGGGAGGCGCTGGCTGAAACGGAAAGGGGATCGACCTTTGGCGGTCGATCCCCTGCTGCTTGCATCGTACGACTTATCAGAAAGATCAGCTTATCAAAAAGATCAACTTGTCAAAAAGATCAACTTGTCAAAAAGATCAACTTGTCAGAAAGATCAGCTTGTCAGAAAGATCTGAAGAGTGTACTGAATTTGGTTGCGGGGGAGGGATTTGAACCCTCGACCTTTGGGTTATGAGCCCAACGAGCTACCAGGCTGCTCCACCCCGCGTCAAGTCATCGAAAAACTGACTATACAGATCGGCATTTGGTTTGTCAATAACATTCTCGGGTTGACTCGCCGGAGAAGATCTTAAACCTCGCTCACAAAGTGCGCTTGCCCAGCGTCGCCCTCTCTTCGTGGCCATTTCGTTCGCCACTCTCAACTTTCCACCGCTTCATTGCTCCCCACTTTCCACCTCCTGTTTCTTTAAAATGGTGACAGTTGCCGGGTGGGCATGGTAAAGAGGTGACATGCCAGAATTGCCTGAAGTTGAGATGGTGGTGAGACATCTGCGGAGCCTGCTTGTGGGAAAGCGGATCGAGCAGGCGCGACTGTTGCGGCCCCGGCTCGCGCCGGACCTGACGCCGCGCCAGTTTGCGATGCGGCTGCGTGGGGCCGAGATCCGCGATGTGGCGCGGCGCGGGAAGCATATTCTGACCCATCTCGGGAATGGGTGGACCTGGATCACCCATTTGCGGATGAGTGGCCGCTTTCTTCTGCTCGAGCCGGGGAGTGATCCGGCGGGGGAAGGGATCAAGTTCATCCACGCGACATTCCGGCTGGATGATGAGCGGCAGTTGATCTTCACCGACCAGCGCCACTTCGGCCTGATGATGGTGGTCGAGACGGAGCGGCTGGGCGATCTCGAGTCGCTGCGGGGACTGGGGCCGGAGCCATTCGATCCCGCCTTCAATCCTGACTACCTGGTCGAGAGGTGTCGGGGGAGTCGACAAGCGATCAAACTGCTGCTGCTCGATCAGACCAAGGTGGTTGGATTGGGGAACATCTACGCGGCGGAGGCGCTCTACCGGGCGGGGATCGATCCGCGGCTGGCCGCGGAGAGACTGACCCGCCCCCGCCTGGCGCGACTGCACGGAGAGATTGTCGAGGTCCTGCGGGAAGCGATCGAGGTCGGCAGCACGCTCAACACCGACCCGCGCGAAGTCTACGGTCGGTATGGCAATGGCGCTTTCGAGGAGAACTGGCGGGTCTACGATCGTGAGGGCCAGCCCTGTCGCGAGTGTGGGGAGATGGTGCGACGCTTCACACAGGGTGGGCGTTCGACATACTATTGCGGAGTCTGCCAGCGCTAAGACCGATTCAGACTGCTCAGCTCGGTCCATCATTTCAACGAGTACATAAACCTGAGGGGGGAGGAGACCTCGACCTGGTATGAGACAGCGTCCTTCCACACATCTACTTATATTGTTGTCTCTGTTTCTGCTCAACGGACTCGCCTACCTGGCGATCCATCGCGCCGGACTGGAGCGTGGCTTCGCGTCGTCGGTGCCACTGGCGCTTGGGCAGCTGGCGCTCTTTCTGCCGCTCGGGGCGATCTTTATCTGGCTGGCGCGGCGGGGGTACCGGGGAGACTGGACTCTGCTGACGGTGGCGGTCCTCCTCTTTGGCGTGGGCCAGTTTATGCAGTACCGGCTCTTTACCGATCCGGAGTACCGGGGCCGGGGTGGGAACTCCGAAGCCCGGAAAGCCCGGGAGGCCAAGGCGGAGACGAGTCGTCAGCGCGGCATCAATGAATTTTACGATGCGGAGAAGAAGCAGTCGCTCTTCCGGGATCCGAACTATCAGATTCCGATCAGCGAAGCTCAGCCGGAAGAGCCAGCTCCGCCGTCGCGGCCGGAGGTGGGGGCGCAGACGGGTTTAGAGCTGATGGTCAAGTCGGTGCTGAAGCCATTGCTGGCGCTGGTCGGGTTGATTCTGGCGATTGTGCTGGTCGGGCAGGACCGGATTCTGATTGTACTGCAGCGGAACAGTTTCGTGATTGGGTTGCTGACGATCATCGTCTTCATTCCGCTCCTCGCCTTCTCGTCGGGAGGGAAATTCTTTGGCGGGACCACGCCGTGGGAGCCGGTCAAGGTCACCTTTCTGGCCAGTTACGCCGGGATACTGGCCGATCACTATCGCAAGCTCTCGCAGACACGCTGGGGACTTCCGCCGTGGAGGTTCTTGCTGCCGTTGCTCCTGATCGCGGCGATGCCGGTCGCGGCATTTCTGCTGCTGAAGGATTTCGGGCAGTTGCTGGTCTTCCTGGGAGTCTATCTGACGCTCTACCTGGTGGCGGTACGGCGCCTTCGGCAGTTGACGATCGCGGTGATCCCGGTGGCGGTCTTGCTGGGGATCTCCCTGCTGGGGGTGGGCATCTATTCGCGGGTGGCGATGAAGACGGAACAGCAGGAAGTGAACAGCCAGACCCTGCTGACGAGGATGAGTGAATTGG
>JBEAVZ010000421.1:0-2594 GCA_041160645.1 Acidobacteriota bacterium | reverse complement strand
GTCCTGATCCGCACCAGCGATGGCCGGGTAGTCTACGATCGCGACAGCGAAAGAACCTTCATCCCGGCCTCGAACATGAAGCTCTACACGACGGCTGCGGCGCTCGATCAGTTCGGGCCGGGCGCGCGGGTGCGAACCTCGCTCTACGCCTCCCGCTCCGCGGGACGGAACGGGGTTCTCAGCAGCGACCTGATCCTCTATGGTCGTGGAGCGCCCAACCTCTCGCCGCGCTTTGTCGACCCATCAGCGCGGAAGTACAGTGAACTGACCCCGGCGAAGACCATTCCGGCCATCGAGGAGCTGGCCGACCGCCTCAAATCGCTCGGCATCAGGGTTGTCAGCGGGCACATCATTGGCGACGACAGCTACTTTGCCGGAGACCTGCTTGGACCAGGCTGGGAATGGGACGATGCGCAATACTACTATGGCGCAGAGGTGAGCGCGCTGACTGTCAATGACAACAGCGTGACCTTGCTGGTGAGCCCCGGGAAGAGAGTCGGGACTCCACCCGCGGTGGAAGTTCTGCCAGCCACCGGGTATGTGAAGATCGTCAATAATGCCCGGACGGTCAGTGGCGGAGAACCGCGAATCGGCGCGCGACGGGGTCTCAATTCGAACACGATCGAGATCTTTGGCGTCATCCCGGTACGGGCGACGCCCCGCCAGATCGATGTCGCGGTTCACAACCCGGCGCTCTTTGCGGCGACTTTGCTGCGCGAGGCGCTGGCGCGTCGCCGCATCATCGTGCGGGGATCGACCAGACAGATGGACGCCGTCGCCCGGCTCGCGGCGCCATTCAACGAAGCGGGGCTGGTCGAGCTGGCGGGCCTCGACTCGGAGCCCGTCTCGGAGATGATCAAGGTGGTCAACAAGGAGAGCCAGAACCTCCATGCTGAGCTGTTGCTGCGCCAGCTTGGGCGGGCGGCTCTGAACACGGATGCGACGCTGCCGCGGCTCGACGACCTGGGCCGTCCGGTTCCGGTCATCAATGCCGGCAACAATCTGCGCCGGCAGTTTCTGGAGAAGGCCGGGATCGATCTCCGCCCACTTAGTCTGCGGGATGGTTCAGGCCTCGCCCGGCAGAATCTGGTCACGCCAGCGGCGACGGCCCGGCTGCTCGAGTTCATGGCCAGCCATCCATACCGAAACTTCTATGAGGAGTCGCTCGTTATTGCCGGCGTGGATGGGACCATGGAACGCCGGATGCGCGAGACGGCGGTCACCAACAACCTGCGCGGAAAGACGGGCACGCTCACCTACGCCAATGCCCTCTCCGGCTACCTGACGACCCGCGGTGGAAGCCGGCTGATCATCAGTCTGATGGGGAACAACCACGTCGGCCCCTCGCGCGAGGTGACCTCGACCATGGACCAGATCTGCATCCTGCTCGCTGAGTACGAGGGAGAGTTCTAGAACTCAGCGCTGCCCTCTCAGAGCGACTTTTTCTCGCGCTCGAAGATCAGGTAGATGAGTGGCAGCACGAAGAGAGTCAGAAAGGTCGAGGTGACGAGCCCTCCGACGACAACCGTGGCCAGGGGACGCTGCACCTCCGCGCCGGGGCTGGTTGAGATGGCCATCGGAATGAAACCGAGGCCGGCAACGAGCGCCGTCATAAGGACCGGACGAAGTCGCGTCCGGGCCCCTTCCCGCACCGCCTCGCGAATGCTCCACCCCTCGTCCCGCAGCTTATTGAAGTAGGAGATCATAACCACTCCATTGAGGACCGCCACGCCAAAGAGGGCGATGAAACCGATCGAACCGGAGAGGTTGAAATTGAGTCCGCGCAACCAGAGTGCGGCAATCCCGCCGACCGCCGCGAAGGGCACGTTGAGAATGATGATCAACGAGTGTTTGATCGATCCGAACATAATGTAGAGCAGTCCGAAGATCAGTATCAACGCCAGAGGCACAACGATGAAGAGGCGCTTCGTCGCCCGTTCCTGATTCTCAAACTGTCCACCCCAGGTGATCAGATATCCGGTCGGGAGCGGCACCGCCTGGGCAATCATCTGGCGGGCCTCAGCCACGAAACTGCCGATATCACGGCCACGGACATTGCTCTGAATAACGATGCGGCGCTGATTGTTCTCGCGGCTGATCAGATCGGCCGCGCGTTCAATCCGGACATCGGCGACATCACGCAACCGCAGCCGTTCGCCAGCCGGAGCAATGACCGGTAAGGCGGCGATCTGTTCGGGGTCGGTGCGCAGTTCGGGGGAGAAACGAACCAGGACATCGAAACGGCGCTGGCCATCGATCAGGGTGGTCGCCACCTTTCCGCCGATGGCCGTCTCGATCAGATACTGGAGATCGGCGACGTTGAGGCCATAGCGGGCGAGGGCCGCGCGATCGAGCCTGATCTGCAGCTGGGCGGAGCCGGTGAGGGTCTCGGCCTGGACATCGGCCGATCCCGGAATCTTCTCGAGAACCTGCGCAATCTCCTGGGCCTTCGATTCGAGTGTCACCAGATCCTCGCCAAAGAGCTTGACGGCGACGTCGGCCTTGACCCCGGAGATGGTCTCATCGAGCCGCATGGCCATCGGCTGGGTAAAGTTGTAAGTGACACCGGGAAGCTTGCTCAACTCCTCGTCGAG
>JBEAVZ010000084.1:0-2783 GCA_041160645.1 Acidobacteriota bacterium | reverse complement strand
GACCTCCCACCTTGGCGAGTCGCAGGTGGGCAAGTCGTATGGGTTCTATGTCAATGACGAATGGAAGGTTCGGCCACGATTGTCACTGAGCCTTGGTTTGCGCTACGACTATCAGCAGCAGCCCTATGAGCGGCGCTGCGGAACCTCGAGCTTCAACATCAACGCGGTCAATCCAACGAATGGACTGAAAGGGATGACGCAGTATGCCTGTGTCGACTACGGGCGGGCCTTTTCAGTCGATGACAAGAACGATTTTGCGCCACGGGTCGGCTTCTCGTGGGATGTGCGTGGAAACCAGAAGACGGTGGTTCGGGGTGGTTATGGCATCTTCATGTCGGCGCTCTTCTCCTACTGGAATGCCAACTATGATGGAACTAATGGCTTTGCCTCGACCTCAACGGCCTACAACCCGGCGGGTGGCAACAGCCTGTTGACCGCGTTTCTCTTCAAGAATGGTTTTCCGACGGCGCCAACGCTGCCGCAGGGAGCGAAGCTGGGACCGAACCTCTTTGCGACCTCCAACAACCAGAGCTTCAAGGAGCCGATCGCCCGCACGCCGATGTCACAGCAGTGGAATCTGTCACTGCAGCAGCAGCTGCCGGGAGGATTCCTTTTTGAAGCAACATATTCGGCCAATCATGGGACACACCTGGTCTCGGGAAGCTATGATCTGAACCAGGCCGATCCGGCGAAAATTCGTGAGTTAGGGCTGGCCGGCAAGCTAACCAACAACATCCCGAACCCCTTCGCGGGGAAGGTTCCAGGTCAGTTTGGGGGAGCCAACATCACCCAGGCGCAGGCGCTCCGCCCTTATCCCTATCTGGGAAGCATCACGGTTCAGGGGCCACACGCCGGAAACTCGATCTATCATTCGCTGCTGCTCTCGGCTGAAAAGAGGTTTTCGAGTGGATTTGCCGTACTGGCTTCCTACACCTACGCAAAACTGATCAGTGACTCGATCTATAACGGACTCAATTTTATTGCCTCGGAAGGTGGCAATGAGTTTGGATACCAGAACGGACTCTACAATCGACGGGCCGAGCGCGCGGAAGATCCGTCGAATGTTCCGCACCGGCTGGTGGTGAGTGGACTCTATGAGCTACCGATCGGGCGCGGGCGCAAGTTCAATGTTCAGAATGGAGTGCTCGACGCCATTGTTGGCGGGTGGCAGCTGAACACGATCACGACGATCGTCGCCGGGACGCCCGTGGTGGTGCGCGGGGCGAACAACGGTCTGGCCAACCGGCCTGACTGGGTGGGGAGCCTCGAGTTGCCGGCGGGATTTGTCGACGCCACTCCACAGCGGGGAGTGCAATGGTTCAACCCGGGGGCATTTCTAAACCCGGCGCTCTACGTCTTTGGCAACTCCCCGCGGGCGATCAGTCAGTTCCGAAATCCGGGAGCGATCATCATCGACCTCTCGGTCTTCAAGACCTTCACCATCACCGAGAAGGTGAAGCTGCAACTGCGTGGCGAGGCGTTCAATGCCCCGAACCACGTCAATCTGGGAACTCCAAATGGCTCCTTCGGGGCCGGCCCGACGGGGGCCAACAACAACGACGCATTTGGCCGGATCACCAGCTCGCGGGATCCGCGGCTGATGCAGGTTGGGCTGAAGCTGATCTTCTGATCGGCTGGATGAGCTGGCCGGGATGAGGGTGCGCTCCCACGATGCGGCCAAAGTGGCTGGTCGTGGGAGCGGATCCGCGGGCCGCACTTCTTTGAGTTGAGGATTATCAAGATGAAACGACGTGACTTTTTGGCATCAACAGCCGGGGCGACCGGCTATTCAATGTTCATCCGGGTCGACAGTCTGGGGGCGGAGCAGGAGAAGCGGACCGCCGATGAGATCCGGCGGGAGATGCAGCGGGTGGCGCCGGCTGGGAACCTGGTCGCCGCTCCGCACGAGCGCAACATGAAGCTGGTCGATCTCGAATGTGACGTGATGGTCGCGGGGGGTGGGCTGGCCGGTTGCCTCGCGGCGATCAGTGCGGCGCGGCATGGCGCGAAGGTGGTCATGGTCCAGGACCGGTCGCGGCTGGGCGGCAATTCGTCGAGTGAGATCAAGATGCACGTCGTCGGGTCGAACAACCACAAGGGACGTCCCGGGTGGCGCGAGGGTGGGCTGCTGGAGGAGATCCGTCTCGACGACGCGGCCAACAATCCGCAGCGCTGCTGGGAGCTCTGGGATCTGCTGCTTTATGACAAGGTGGTCAGCGAGCCAAACATCACGCTGCTGCTCGAAACGACCCTCTATTCGGCCGAGGTGAAGGAGGGGCTCATCGAGCGGGTGCTCGCACGCTGTGACCGGAGCGAGCACATCTACCGGATCAAGGCCAAGCAGTTCTGTGACTGCACGGGCGACAGCCGGCTGGGGCTCGAGGCGGGAGCCGAGTACCGGGTTGGACATGAAGCGCGGGCGGAGCATGGCGAGTCGCTCGCGCCGGAGAAAGCCGACAACAAGACGCAGGGCTGCAGCATCCTCTTCACCTCGCGCGATTACGGTCGCCCGATGCCCTTCACGCCGCCGAAATGGGCGCGGAAGATCACCGAGAAGAATCTGAAGTCACGGGGAATCTCGAGTTGGGAATACGGTTACTGGTGGATCGAGTGGGGTGGGCATCTCAACACAGTCCGTGACAACGAGCGGATCAGGTTCGAGCTGCTTGGGATCGTCATGGGCGTCTGGGACTACATCAAGAATTCGGGCAAGTATCCGTCGGCCGCCAACTGGGCGCTCGACTGGGTGGGAATGCTGCCGGGCAAGCGCGAGGCGCGACGGC
>JBEAVZ010000078.1:0-2858 GCA_041160645.1 Acidobacteriota bacterium | reverse complement strand
GATCCGCATCTGCAGCGGCAGATGGATCAGATTCTGGCGCGGGAGGGGCAGCGTGACTCGCTGCTCAGTGATGGGCTGCGGTGGGGGACGCGCCGGTTCCAGTCAACACTGCCCGTCAAGGTGCGTGATCTGGAATGGATCATTGATGAGCAGGAAGATTTCCTGGATTTTCTGCGTGAGGTAGGGGAGGGGATATGACACGCATCGAGAGCATGACCACGGACGATGCCTACATGCTGCTTTTCGACCTGACGGGAGCCAACCCGTCGCGAGCGAGCGCGGTGGCGGAATTGATTCGCCATCTCGTCTCCGGCCACTCACCGTGGCGATACCAGAGTCTCCTCGCGGAAGTGACCCGGTTGATCTCCCCGATTCGGGAGATCGATCCTGAAGAGATCAGGTACGTCGTCGATGCACTGGAGTCTGACGGGGACCTAGTGATCAACGGTGGAGCGATCCATGCGACGCCAATCCGGGCCATTCAACTCGATAGCCAGAGCTTCCGGTTTATGAGCAGCCTGCCGACAAAGCGCCTCGCGACTCTCTTCCCGGGTGACTGGTCGTGTCAGGAGTCGATGCGGAGTTGCCAGCCGGGCGATCCGGCGCAGCTTGGCACGCTGCTCCGGGCGCGGGGAGGAGTATTGCTGACCGCCGAGGGATGGGCGGGGCTCGACTATGAGCCCTATGCTGATCAGGACTGGCTGGCACATATCGAACAGCGGCTCGAGACGGATGCCTTTCCGCCCGAGTCGCAGGTCTTCAGCCACAAGATGTCCTGGCAATGGTTGAAGTATGAGGGGAACGCCCTGACCTGGCAGAAGGGGCCCCCGCCGCTCAACGCCCGGATCTGGCGGGGCATCAACCTGCGGGGTTACTGGGTCTATGCCCTCACCGCCTCCAGATCACCGATCGAGATGCCCTGGGTAAAGCTGGCGCGCAATGATGCGCACCGGGCGATCTTTGCTTTCGCCCGCTCGATGGCGATCCCGATCCCGGTCAAGCTCGAGCCGATGGGGACAGGCGAAGGCGAGGGGGGGCTCCTGACCTTGCCGCCGTTTCTGCCCTATGCAGAGTACCGGTATCTGACGGCGCTCGCCAATGGGCGCCAATCCTCATCTTCCGGAGTCCGCTGGCGGTTGCCGGCCACCCGTGTCGGGGCGACGGTTCGGATGCTCGAGGATCGGCTGGGGATCGCTTTTCCGATGCGGCAGCAGGCGGTTACCGGTAACTCGGGAGATTGACCGATTCTCGATTGGCCCTATCGAAGGTCCTGGGAATCCTGTGATAACGGAGTGAATTGATGAGCACAAATATTCTGAAGATGCGCAATTACGCTACCGAGAATGGACAGCTGGTCGATCTGGTCGATGCCGAGTTGCTTGGACGCCGAGTGGGCGCGGAGACGGAGATCGACCTGACCGGCATCACGACCATCTCGCCTGGGTACCTGAAGACGCTCCTGGCCGGGGTGGCGCCCACGTCATTCGCTGGCCAGATCCGGACCGACTCGCCCGCGGTCGAGGCGCTCGTCGCCGCGTGGAGAGGGGGAAGCGATGCGGTCGTGCTGCCATTGACCGTTACGGGCGTATCGTTAGCCGAGCCGGCCGTAGACGAGCTCCCGACAGAGGGCGTTCAGTACTACACTCCGGAGAGGTTGATCCGGCGGATGTCGACCGCGCTGCGCGGTTACATCGAGAGTTCGACGCCGCTGAGTGATCCGCTGCTGGTCAGTTCACGTCGCCGGCTCCTCGATGAGGGAGAGAATGGCCACCTGCTCAGTCAGGAGCCATACATCGAGACGACGCCACGTTACGAGATCTCTGATCTTGGGTATGAGCAGCTCGGACTACCGCCGGCAGTGGCCGGACTCTTCACGCGCCTCTCGCGCCAGACCCGCACGGCGAGCCAGCCGGGCGAGGAGCGGCCGATCCTCTTTCCAACCATCTATCGACACCAGGCAGAGGCCTATCGCCAATCGATCAGTGAGGGCCGGGATATTGTCGTCGCCACTGGAACCGGATCGGGGAAGACGGAGTGCTTTCTGCTGCCGATTCTGGCCTCGCTCTACCGTGAAGCGACCGAGCGGCCAGAATCCTTCCGTCTGCCCGGAGTGCGGGCCCTGATTCTCTACCCGATGAATGCGCTGGTCAATGATCAATTGGCGCGGCTGCGGCTGCTCTTCGGGGATCAACACCTGGCGACCGAATTCAAGCAGGTTGGGATCGGGAGGTTCCCCCGTTTTGGGATGTACACGGGAAGGACCCCCTACCCGGGGCCGCGCCGCGCGGAGAAAGATCGGAGTCGAGTCGCGCCTCTGCTCAAATACTACCTTGGTCTGAACCCTGAAGTTCGTGAGAGATTGCGTCAGCTTGGACGGTATCCGGCGAAGGATCTGGTCGCTTTCTACAATGGCGGAGAGGCCGTCCAGGGGATATATAAATCGGGAGCAAAAGCCGGGGCTACTTATACGAGTCATAACTGGGGGCGGCGGCTCCATACTTCCGAGGATGATCGTGAACTGCTGACCCGTCACGAGATGGTCAATGGCACTGGGACGGAGCCGGGGCATTCACCGGACATCCTCGTCACCAACTACTCGATGCTCGAGTATATGTTGATGCGGCCATTCGAGCGGCCAATCTTTGCCGAGATGCGCGAGTGGCTGGGGCAGGATGGCAATCGCTTGACGCTGGTCATCGATGAGGCACATCTCTATCGTGGCGCGGTTGGGGCGGAAGTGGCCTTTCTGATTCGCCGGCTGCAGGCACGTTTGGGAATCCACCACCGACCGGAAAAGTTGCAGATCGTCGCGACGAGCGCCTCGCTCGGTGCGGGGCCCGGAGGGGGTGAGTCGATTG
>JBEAVZ010000047.1:0-27851 GCA_041160645.1 Acidobacteriota bacterium | reverse complement strand
CCCCCGAAACCGCCAAAGCGAACGGCAAACTCGCGGTTGAGGCTCTCAGAATCGAAATAGCTGTAGGAGAGGTTGAGGGTGTTCTTCTGGTTGATCAGATAGTCGACGCGCGAGGTGAAGTTCCGATTTCCGCTCGGCGCCTCGACGTTGTAGATCTCCTGCCCCTTGAGGGTCGTCGCGACGACGGTGTTGCCGCCGGTCAGCGTCCGATCCTCATAGTTGGCAAAGAAGGACATGCGCTTGGCGATGAGCGGACCACCGATATTGAAGCCATAGCGCTCCTGCCGGACGTCCGGTTTGATAAGGGCAAAGGCATTCCGCGCATCGAGGTCGGAGTTGCGCATATTGAACTGGACATTTCCGCGCCAGCGATCGTTGCCGGGCTTGGTGACGATCTCGATCCGTCCAAAGCCGGGATTGGAGAATTCGGCCGTGAAGGGGTTCTGATTGACTCGAATCTGGAAGATTGCCTCACGCGGTGGGAGGCGTCCGCCGCTGAATCCGTCGACGAGAATCTGGGCGCCACCCTGGCCGCCTGACGCGCCGCCGCCGGCCGGGCCGGCCAGACCGTTCAGATACTGGCGGAGATCCTCCTCGTTGTCGGGAAGGTTGTTGCGAACAAACTCTTCATCGAGAACAGTTGCGCTGAGATTCTCATCCGGCTCGACCGAGACGGTCTTTGAGTCGAGGGCCACGTCTGTGACGATGGTGACGCCGGCCACCTTGAGGATCGCCTGGAGTGGAGTCGCGAGCGGGACGCGCACCGCCGTATTGCTGAAGGGCTGAAAGCCTTCGTATTCAGCAAGTACCGTGTAGACGCCGGCCGCCAGCCCGGAGAGACTGAACTCTCCAAGCGCATTCGAGGTGACCGTCTGCTGCTTCTTGGTCGCGCTGTTGATGACAGTCACTTTGGCGCCGGGAATAACTGCTCCCTGCTCATCGACAACCTGCCCGCGGAGGATAGAAGTCTGTTGCGCCGGGGTCATCGTGGCCATCATGCCGACGAGGCCAAGCAGCCCGATGAGCGTGAAGACACGGATGAAGACCATGGCTTTGATAGTTTGGTTTTTCATAACCTCCCACTCCTATAACTGAGATATCTCTCTTTTATCGTTAAATTATCAAGTTATTCTGACGGACTCCCTTTGCAGGTCCTCCCTCATCTCCCAGACTGAATCATGCCCGAACGGCGTTGGAATTGGTTAAAGGGTGGGTAAAGAGAATGTAATGGATGTAAATTCTGGGGGATCAGCCGACGAACTTATAGCCGAGACCGTGAACGGTCAGAAAGTATTGCGGCTGCCGGGGGTTGGGCTCGAGTTTCTGGCGGAGGAGACCGACGTGGACATCGACGGTCCGGGTAACGGGCATGGCGTCGTAACCCCAGACCTCATCGAGCAGCTTGTCGCGGGAGAGAACCTTTTCGCGATTCTCGATGAAGTAGCGGAGGAGGTTGTATTCGCGGGCCGCCAGGTCGACCGGCTGACCGGCGCGGGTCACCTCGGCGCGTCGAAAATCGATGCGGACATCGCCAAAGGTGAAGGTCTCGGGAGTCGGCTGATCGGCCGGGATGGCACGGCGCAGGATCGCCTCGATGCGGGCGAGCAGTTCGCCCATGTCGAACGGCTTGGTCAGGTAGTCATCGGCCCCCAGTTTCAGTCCCAGAATCTTGTCGATCACCTGCCCGCGGGCGGTAAGCATGATCGCCGGCGTCCCGATCCCCTGTTGACGGAGGTCGCGCAGGAGGTCGAAACCATTCTTCTTCGGGAGCATGACGTCGAGGACCAGCAGATCAAAGTTCTGCTCGGACGCCATGCGCGCGCCGGTCTCACCGTCGAGCGCCGTCTCGACAATGTAACCTTCGCCGGTCAGGCAGTCGGAGAGCGTCCTGATCAGTCCTCGCTCATCCTCCACGAGAAGAATTCTTTGGTTCATAGCCAGATTATTGCGTTGGGAGCTGTGTCGGTGTCAACAGCGCGGCCGCATCCTCGACCGCGGGGAGACTCGCGGTCGGAAGGCTGATGGTAAAGGAGGTGCCCCGTCCCGGACTGCTCTCCACCTGAATGGCCCCCTGGTGGGCCTCGACGATATTCCTGACCAGACTCAGTCCGAGTCCGTTACCCTGAATCTGGGCGGTTCGGACGTCGCTGCTGCGATAGAATGGTTCGAAGATATGGGAGAGGTCGTCGCGGGCGATGCCACGACCGTGATCACTGATCGTCAGGCAGGCCAGCTGCTGGCGACCGCGCCGGACGCTGGCGACGCGGAGCCCGATCCAGCGGTCGTCTCCGCCATACTTCATGGCGTTGCTGAGCAGATTTCGCAGGGCGCGAACCATCGCCTGGCGATCGGCCATGACGAACGGAAAATCGGGATCACCGGGCGCGGCGGACGGGATCTGCTGTTCGATCGTAAATCCTCCCTCATCGAGAAGTGGCTGGGAGGCCCGCACCGCCTCCGCGACGATCTCCGTGAGAGGCATTGGCTGGTAGTCGAAGACCTGCCGGCCGGAACGGTAAGTTGCAAAATCGAGAACCTGTTCGACCATCTCCCCGAGGCGCCGGCATTCAGATCGAATCATCTCACCGTACTCACGGGTGGCTTCGGGCCGTTTGACGAACCCCCGACTGAGGTTGTACCCGGCGGAATCGATCACCGCGAGCGGCGTCCGCAGCTCGTGTGAGACTCCGGCGACAAAGTTCATCTGTTCCTGCGCGAGCCGCCGCGCGCGCCCGGAGGAGACCATCATCAACAGGAAGCTGGCCGTGAGCAGCGAGAGAATCGCCAGACTGATCATGAGATTGGTCCGCCGGGCGTTGGCCACCGCCACGTCGAGTGAACCGGTGTAGTGGCGGAGATGGAGATCCCAGAGCGGCGGAAGCTCATCATTGAAAATAGCCCGGGGATTGACCGCCGTCAGTCGCGGTGTGCCGGGGGTGGGCGCCGGACTCTCCTGAGAGGGCCGCCAACGCCGCAGTTGCTGGCGCAGTAGATCGGAACGAAGTTTGAAGAGGTTGACGCTCAGATCTGATTCGCGAAAATCCCACGGCGACGATGGCGTGTTGGGGCGATCGGCATCCGAACGCCAGATCGCTTGCTCACTGATCAGACGTGGGGCGATCGCCATATCGAAGAGCTTGCGGTCGCCATCAACAAAGTGCTGACGAACAAGGCTGGGGAGCATCTCCTGTTGGAGATAGGCAAGATTGATGGTCACGATCCCGAAACCGAGCAGCTCCGGCGCGTTGCGATCCCTCTCGGTCCACGCCGCCGACGGCGCCGAATGGGTGTCGATAATCTGGAAGAGCAGCGCCGGATGGCCATCATCGAGGGAGGTGACCGGCCGGAGTCCATTGCCGTTCGCTTCGCGCCTCGTCGCGAACTTCCGGCGCAGACCAGTCAGCCTGGCCGGCCACTCGATGGGCGAGACGGAGAGGATGGTCGCCGACGGCCGCACAAGGGGCTGGCCTGGCGGCTGGCCCGGCCCCGGCGGCACTGCATCAAGCCCCAGCTGGAGCAGCTCGGTCGCCCCTTCGTCACCGCCCCCGTTTGGCCAGCGGACAAGGTAAACCCCATCGATCAGCCGCGGATAGGCGGTCGTCTCGTGCCAGCGGGTGTAGGCGCTGGCGAGCAGCTGGCCGGTGCGGTCAGGAATGCCGGTCACGCGGGCATCCGGGCGTGTTGCGCCCCGCGACGTCGGGAGGTCCGGACTGGCGGCGGACGGCGCAGGAGACGGCGTAACCAGAAAGGCGCTGTAGATCCGGATGATCTCCTGGTCGAAATCGAGACTGAACCGATCGGCCGAGACCTGCAGGCTGGCCCGCATCCGCTCCCGTTCGGCCTGGCTGACCTTGCCGAGCAGGCGGTACTGCATCAAGGCCAGCAATGGCAACAACATGAGCAGCCCCGCGGCCACCACGACCTGGATCTTTGAGTAGCTGCTGATTCTCCATCGCCACGTCTTCATAGAAGCCGATTATAGCGATTCGTCGGGGGGCGTACAGACGCGGCTGGTTGATTTTACAATGTTTACAAACTATTTGCTTTTTCATTACAGTACTGGCGTCGGCCAGCAACACAGTGCTGGCGTCGGCCAGCAACACAGTGCTGGCGTTGGCCAGCAACACAGTGCTGGCAAGGGCCAGCAACACAGTGCCGTCGTGGGCTAGCAACACGGAAACGGTTGCCGGGAGCGGGAGCCATCTGCAGGAACACAACATTTCGGCGGGGGAAGATCGCGTCGTGGAGATGGTAAAATGCGGAGCGGGTCGGCGTGGCGCCCCGCTCCCCCCTTGGCGATTGATGGCTGGTCGTCGTAGAATCCAAAGTTCGCACAGGTTTTGTATGAATTCGAGGATCAAAACAGAACAGGACGTAACACGTATGCCACGACCATCGGGGTGGTGGCTGGCTATTCCGTTGACGGGCCTCCTCGTCCTCGCGGGTGGCTGTCGTTACTTCAAAAGTGGGAGCGGGCAGGCAGACCCGACGCCAGTGATCGTCGAGCTCAATGGCAGCGCGGTCCACGCATCGGCCTTCGATCGTTTCGTCAAAGGGCGCCTCTCCGACATCGCCTCGAGCCAGATCGACATTGACCTCCAGCGGAGCAGCCTGCTCGATGAGTTCATCCAGCGCCAGCTGATCGTTCGCGAGGCACAGAATGAGAACATCGAGCCGACCGACGAAGAGATCAGCCGCGAACTCGAATCTCAGTACAAACAGACAACGACCGAGGGGTCGGAACAGAACCAGACGGTGCTGCAGAGCGCCGAACGGCGCTCTGAGATTGCCGAAGATCTGCTGACCATGACTTTTTATAACAAGAAGGTCCTCAGCAATGTCCAGATCTCTCCAGCCGAGGTCGAGGCCGACTATGCCGCCCGGCGATCGGAGTATGAGGGGCGGAACGGCTTCTACGTGCGGGAAATCAGAGTCTTCGAAGAGGCGGAAGCGCAAAAACTTTACCGGCAGGCTCTTGCAAAACCGGACGATTTTGCCGTTCTGGCCAAGGAGTATTCCGACGCCCCGACGGCGGCCCGTGGCGGGCTGATCTACTATGAAGCTGACCAGTTGCCAGCCTCTCTCGAACAGGCAATCACCCCGCTCAAGGTCGGGTCGATCAGCAAAGTGGTCAGGTCCAATTTCGGGTACCATATCTTCAAGCTCGAGCAGCGCGCCGAGCCCCTCTCCTTTGAGAAGGTCCGCCAGGAGATCGAGGCCCGGCTGCTCAGTGAGAAGAAACAGGCATTGATCGACGACTTCAACAAGCGCCTCGTCGAGCAGGCGCGGGTTCGGGTTTATGCCGACCGGCTCGGTTTCAAATACCGTGGCCAGTTCCCGACCTCCTGAACCGATTGGCGCGCGTAACGAATGGCGGTTGAACCTGCCTGAACAAAGTGATCGGCCAATGACCGATTGATGACAATGCTGGCTCAAACAGGATGGATTAAGCGAATGAAGAGACTTCTGACAATGGCGCTGATGTTTGGCGCGGTCGTTCTGCCAGGGAGCAATTTTGCCCTGGCCCAGGACCCTGACGCCAACCTGGTCGATGAGGTGATTGCGCGCGTCAACAGTGGCGTGATCATGCGCTCATCATTTGAAACTTCGCAGCGCGACGTGCTCGAAGAGTTGAAGAAGCAGGGGCTGAAGGGTGACGACCTCGAGAAGAAGTTCAGCGAGTGGAAACCGCGGATTCTCGACGAATTGATCAACACTCAACTGCTGGCCCAGCGGGCCAAGGACCTCTCGATCAACGTCGACGCCCAGGTCAACCAGCAGCTGTTGCGGATGATGAAAGAGAACAACTGTGAGTCGCTCGAGTGCCTCTCCCAGAAGATGCGCGAAGCCAACTACGACATCGAAGAGGTGAAGCGGATCATGGCCGAGAACTTCTCGAAGGATGCGGTGATCGGGCGCGAGGTCTATGGCCGGGTCTACCAGCAGCTGACTGAGAAGGACAAGCGGGACGCCTACGAGAAGAATAAGGAGTTCTTCACTGAACCGGGAGAACTGACCCTCAGCCGCATCTACGTCGCCTTCGGGAAAGATCAGGCGCAGGCGACCGCCCGGGCCCAGGAGATTTTGAAGCAGGCCCGGGGGGGAGCGATCGAGTTTGGAACCCTGGCCGAGCGCTACTCGGATGATGAGTTGGGGCGAAAGAACAAGGGGCTGATCGGCGTGATCAAGATCCCTGATCTCGCGCCGACGGTCCGCGAAGCGGTCGAAAAGGCGACGGTTGGATCGATCACGGATCCGGTCAAGCTGGAGAATGGACTCTACATCTTCCGGATCGACCAGCGAAAAGATTCGGTGGCCCTGCCCTTTGATGACGAGAAGGTGCAGGACGCGATTGGCCGCTACCTGGTCAACCTGAAGTCCGAGAAGCAGATCGAGGAGTATCTCGCCAAGCTGCGTGACGAGGCTTTCATCGAGATCGACCCGCGCTTCCAGTTCGACAACTCGAAGGTCAAGTCGGCCCAGATCAAACGGGTTCCGTACATCGAAGAGAAGGAACGAAAACGGCTTGAAAAGGAGCAGCAGAAGGAACGGAAACAGGCCGCTAAAAAGTCCCAGGGGCGCGCCAAAGACCCGGCCAAGAATCCTGAATAAGCGCAAAGTCGCGGTCCAAACGGTGCGGTGTGGCGGGACTGGCAGTTGGCGTGGCGCGGGCCACGAGGTCTGCGGTTAGCCGCCCTCGCCGCACCTCCGCATTTCAGGTTCAACCGGGCCCGGGCCGACCGGTTCCCGGGGCCGGGAGAGCGGCGGGAAGTGAAGAGACAGGTGAAGCTGAGGGTGGTCAATCAACAAATGCAGCGCGTGGTCGCCGCCGCTGAAGATCACCACCGCCCGCCACCGTGCCCCACACTCAACCGACCTCACCAGTTGACCGAATCACCACTAACCTGCTCGAGTCCCCCGCTCAGAACCTGACAGAGTCGGATCAGCATCCAATCTGCCCTTTTGCCGAGACAATACGTTATGGAAAAGATCTTTATCGACCAGTTGAAGGCCAATCAGACAATCAGCAGCACCTTCCTGGTCAAGTCGAAGGAGCTGCGGAACAAGAAGACGGGGGGCCAGTTTGCCCTGATCACCCTGGCGGACAAGACGGGAGACATCGTCGGGCAGTGGTGGGACAACTTCGAAGACTCGATCGAGACGTTTGATCGGGACGATATCGTCTTTGTGCGCGGGCAGGTCAACGCCTACCGCAACCATCTGCAGATCTCGATTCACCGTATGCGTCCCTGCCAGCCGCAGGAGATCGATCTCAACCACTATTTCCCAACGACCCGTTTCAATGTCGAGGAGATGTTCCAGTCTCTGCTGGGCTACGTGGCGGAGTTCCGTAATCCCTGGCTGAAGCAGTTGCTGGAGAGGATCTTCGCGGATGAGAAGACGGCGCGGAAGTTCAAGCGCGCCCCGGCCGCCAAGACGATGCACCATCCCTACCTGGGGGGGCTGCTCGAACACAGCCTCTCCCTGGTCAGACTCTGCCGGTTCATGGGGAGCCATTATGAGGGGATCGACGTCGATCTTTTGGTCACGGGAGCGATCCTTCACGATTTTGGGAAGATCGACGAGCTGTCTTATGACCGGGCCTTCGGTTATACGAATGAAGGGCAGATGATCGGACACCTGGTGATGGAGACGATCTTCGTCGCCGGGAAGATTGGGGAGATCCCTGGTTTTCCGGACGACCTGCGGCGCCACCTGCTGCACCTGCTCCTCACTCACCATGGAAAACTAGAGTATGGATCACCGAAGCTCCCCTCGACGCCGGAGGCGTTGCTGCTGGCGATGCTTGATGATCTCGACTCGAAGGTCGAGGCGATGCAGCGATTGATGACCGATCCGCTCGCCAGCGGCGACTGGACGCGGATCTCGCCGATGTTTGAGCGCCCCATCTACCGGCGCCGGACCATCGAGCTGGCGAACGGATCGACGCCCCCGGCCGCCAGCCAGCCGGAAGCGCCGCCGCGGGAAGGGCAGACGGGCAGTTTCAACACCCCGTTCGCCAGGCTGGCCGGCCTGGGCAGTCCGGAGTAAGCGGGGGCGGCATCAGCACTGGTGGTGGGGCGGCCGCCGGGGGAAATGATAAATTAGTGGTCAGGTGATGAGAAATCTTGAAAGGCCGACGCCGTTAAGGCAAGCTAACAGAGTAATCTTATGTTGAATCGGGAGGCAACAGTATCTTTATGATTTCCGGAATCTTATTGGCTGCCGGCGAGTCATCGCGAATGCAGGGAGCCTTCAAGCCGCTGCTCAAGTGGGGCAAGCGGACTGTGATTGGTGAGTGCGTTCACCAGCTGCGCAATTCGCGGTTGGGCGACATCTTCGTCGTTCTTGGCCATCGTGAAGCCGAGATCCGTCCGTGTCTGGCCGGGACTGGAGTGCAGTTCGCCATCAATCGTGATTATCGGGCCGGCATGCTGACGTCGATCAAGACCGGTCTGGCCATGCTTGGTCCAAATTCAGACGGGTTTCTGCTGGCGCTGGTCGACCAGCCAATGGTCGATACGACCGTGATCAACGCGCTGATCACCGCTTTCGAGAAGGGCGACAAGGGGATCGTCGTCCCAACCTGGGAGGGTCGCTGGGGCCATCCGGTCATTGTCAGTACAACCTATGTCGACGCCGTCCTCCAGATCGACGACAACTCGCCCGAGGGGATGCGCGGCTTCCTGCAGTCCCACCGGGGAGACGTGCTTGAAGTGCCGGTCAAGACCAGCGCGATCGTCGAAGATATTGACCTGCCGGAGGATTATGAAAGACTGAGCCGCCAGGTCGCGCCCATCTATGAATTTCACAAGTGGCACCCCTAAATCGAGCCGCACGGACCGCAGGTCGGCTGCCGGACGTGAGTCTGGCGGTCGGCCAACCGATCACCACTTGTCCATAGAATCGTTAGATCGGTGACATACCTCCATCTTGCCACCCATCCGGGTGGTTGCTACCATCGACAACTTGTTTATTATCTCGCGCCGTGAGGCCGTCTGCAGCACTGGGGCGGTCGCCAGGGCGCGGGTTGTCATATTTAATCAAAGACCAACAGGAAGAAGATCATCATGGCCTATTCTGATCTGCGTGACTTTATCAAGGTTCTCGAGAAGAACAAGGAATTGAAGAAGATCTCGACGCCGGTCTCCAGTGACCAGGAGATCACGGAGATCACCGACCGGGTGAGCAAAGCAGGTGGTCCGGCGCTGCTCTTTGAGAATGTCGATGGTGGCCGGATTCCAGTCCTGATCAATGCGCTGGGGAGCAAGCGCCGGATGGAACTGGCGCTCGAGGTCGACAATGTGGAGGATGTGGCGGCCCGTCTGACCGACTGGCTCGACTTCAAATCCCCCGAGGGGCTGCTCGAAAAGGTGAAGATGCTCCCCAAACTGGCGGAACTCGGCAAGTACTTTCCCCGCGAGGTCAAGTCCGGCCCCTGCCAGGAGGTGGTGCTGCGGGAGGGTGAGTTCAATCTGCTCGATTTTCCGATTCTGAAGTGCTGGGAGGCCGACGGGGGGCGTTACATCACCTTCCCGATGGTCTTCACCAAGAATCCGCGGACAGGGAAGAGAAATTGCGGCATGTACCGGATGCAGGTCTACGATGAGCAGACGACCGGGATGCACTGGCAGATCCACAAGCACGGGGCAGCTCATCAACGGGATCTCGAGAAGAAGGGCGCGACACGGATGGAGGTGGCGGTGGCCATTGGAGCTGAGCCGATCACCAACTTCGCGGCGACGCTGCCCCTGCCGGACGACCTGGATGAGATGATCTTCGCCAGTTTTATTCGCGAGAAGCCGATCGAGATGGTCAAATGTGTCTCGGTCGATCTGGAGGTTCCGGCGACGGCCGAGATCATTCTCGAGGGGTATGTCGATCCGACTGAACGGCGGATCGAGGGGCCGTTTGGTGACCACACCGGGTTCTACACCCTCGAAGACTCCTACCCGGTCTTCCACGTGACCACCGTCACCCACCGCAAGAACCCGATCTACCAGACGACGATCGTCGGCCGACCGCCGATGGAGGACTGCTACATGGGCTGGGCGATCACCCGCATCACCATGCCGGTCCTGAAACGGCAGTTTGCGGAGATCGTCGATATGAGCCTGCCGTTCGAGGGCGTCTTCCACAACCTCATGCTGGTCTCGATCCGCAAACAGTATCCAGGCCACGCCCGGAAGATCATGAATGCGATCTGGGGGCTTGGCCAGGCGATGTTCACCAAGTGCATCATCGTCGTCGACGATGATGTCGACGTCCAGAATCCGAGCGAAGTGGCCTGGAAGGTACTCAACAACATCGATCCGGAGCGCGACATCCAGTTCACCATGGGCCCGGTCGACGTCCTCGACCATGCCTCTCGCCAACCCGGCTACGGGTCGAAGATGGGGATCGACGGGACGCGCAAATGGAAGAACGAGGGCTTCGACCGGCGCTGGCCACGCGAGAACCAGACGAGCGCGGAGATCAAGCAGCTCGTCGATTCGAAGTGGAAGAAGCTCGGCCTGGGCGGTTAACCGCGGCGCAGGTAGTCGTCGGTGCCCTCGATCCAGTCACGGCGGGTTGGGCTGAAGATATCCAGACCAGTGAAATCCTCTTCGGCGACCGCCGAGTGGGGGACGTTTGAAGGGATCTGGAGCAGCTCGCCCGCCCGGACGATCAGCTCTTCGCCACCGACGTTGAACCTGAGAGAGCCGCTCACGCAGTAGCTGAACTGTTCGCTCTCGTGCGCGTGAGTCGGGACGACTGCGCCCTTCTTCATGGTAATGAAGGCGAGGGTGATCTGTTCGCCATTGAAGAACTTGCGTCCAAAGTACTCGGTGACCTGCTCTTCGGGAATTTCGTGCAGTTTATGATGAATCATGGTGTCTCCTCCGTCGGTCAATATAACGGCAGACGGAGAAAGACGCAAAAAAGCGCCGCGGGATAAGTCCCGCGGCGCTTTTTTCCAGCCCCCATTCCGGTTCTACCACCGCCGCCGGCGTTCGTTCTGGCGACGGACCTTGGTTTCGTGGTAGATCAGACCACCTACGGCGCCAGCCGTTGCCCCGATCAGGGCGCCGCGTCGACCACCGATGATGGCTCCCGTCCCGGCCCCGATTCCTGCGCCAATGATGGTTCGGGCCACCGCTTTTCCAGCGGTATCCTGCTGATTCACCCGTCCGACTCCGCGACCGAAGGATGGATCAGGAAAGGCGGGACGTGACTGGCGCGAACGCGGCAGGCGTCCCGGCGGCCAACGGGGGCCCTGGGCCTGGAGGTCGATCGCCAGCCCGGCCAGCAGCCAACCAATCAAGGTGATCGTGATCAGTCTTCTCTTCAACATTTCTCCCTCCTTGGTCAAAAAGCAGCTATCTCAGTCCGTCGAGGCTCCAAACAACCTCTGGTAAATCAAACCACGTGCCAGAGCGTCGCGGCGCCATACGATTGCAAATACACGACTTAGCCCCAGACTGGGTCCGCTCATCCCTCCGCGGCCAGACCATTTGGTGTAACGCGTCCGCCCCCGTGCGGCAATTGGGATACCCTCGCCGCTGGCGGGAACATGCGAGCTGCGGTGGCGCGAGGGGCTGCTGAAAAAAATCGCAATGGCTCTCTGGTCGGGGAATTACGGGACGATTCTCCCGTTCTTCTCAACTGGAGATGAACATATGCCGGGGAGACCGGAGGGAGGCCAGGGTCATGCGAGAGAGCGAAACGCGACGAGTGTCCGCCGAGCTGGGCGAGGCAAGACAAAGCAGAGAACCAATTGGAGCCGTTAAAACTGTTGAAGCAGTTGAAGTAATCGAAGAATTTGAAGTAATCGAAGCAATTGAACCGTGTGGGGCCAGTGAGGGAAGAGCGATGGAAGACAAAAGAGAGACAGAAGAGATGAACCAGATCGGTGGCGATGAGGTCGAGGTGGCGGCGGAACCGGACGAGGCGGAGGCCCAGCGGCGACGGATCGCCACCCTGCGGCAGAAGGCCGAGGAGTTGAGTGGCGGCCATTTCACAAACGAAGGGATCGAGCAACTTCCCCCGGAGATGGAGGAGGCCTTCTGGCGACAGATCATCGCCTATGAGACAGCCGAGCCAACCGACCTCTTCAGACTGTTGGTTGAGGGGGGTGTCTCGCTCCCGGCGCCGGTCCTCGTCAGCGAAGAACATCTCGCCGATCGACTCTGGGAGACCATCTACTTTCTCGCCACCCACGGCTGTTACCTCGAGAATACTGACCACCTGAGTGACCGTGAACTCTATAACCTGCTCTGGGAGAGGCTGCTCCGCGAACCGGCGATCCTCTTTCCGGACGACCCGAACTATGCCTACCACATCGACACCATCGGCAGTGGAAGTGAAGCAGATCAGCAGATCTATCTGACCTATTATGCCACCGAGGAGGATCGGCTCCACTGGACCCATAACTGGCCGGAAGATCGATTGCCGAGCCGTATCGCGCGGCCGTATGATCGGGATCGACTCCTGCCGCGCCCCTATCTGCCGCGCCTCGAACCACTGATGTGAGGGAGCGAACAGGCGCAGGAAACGGTAAGATTAATTCAGGAGTTACACCAATTATTGAATGATTGCCGGAAGATCCATCAGCCTTGTTGAAGGGAAAAATAAAATGGTTGATTCTCTGCTCAACCGCTGGTAAATTACACCAGAACTGCCCCCTTGCCCTGACTTTACTAATCTCACTGGCTAATCTGATCTGACATATCTCACTGGTATACAACTACTTAAACACACGAATTGATGTGCCCTGGATTGTGAGCGTCCCTTGAATACGAACTACGCACAATATGTACTTGAAACAAACCGTCTCCGACTGCGGCGGATGACCCTTAATGACGCGCGATTCGTCCTCGCGCTGCTCAATGAACCCTCATTTCTTCAGAACATCGGCGACAAAAAGGTCCGTTCACTCGACGATGCGCGGTCCTATCTGATCCAGGGGCCGATCTCCAGCTATCGTCGCTACGGGTTTGGACTCTACGCGGTTGAACGCAAGGACTCGCAGGCCGTCATGGGGATCTGCGGACTTGTCAAGCGGGAGGGTCTGGAAGACACCGATCTTGGATTCGCCTTTCTGCCGCCATTCTGGGGAAAGGGATATGCCGTCGAGGCGGCCTCGGCGGTGATGACGGAGGCGCGGGAAGAGATCGGCCTGCGCAAGGTTGTCGCGATCACCGTGCCGGAGAACCACCGTTCGATCCGGGTGCTCGAGAAGGTCGGTCTGCGTTTTCAGAAGATGATCCGCCTCTCGGAAGAGGGGGCGGCCTTGCGGCTCTACTCGCGAGCGTTAAGCAACGTAATTTCTTGATCAACCGCCCACTAAAAAATTCATTCCGGATTATGGCGCTCCTGATGATGGTCTCAACCTGGGAGCCACTGGGAGCCCAGAATCCGGGGATGAGTTCCTGGTATTGGCAGAATCCGCTTCCGCAGGGAAATCCTCTCTACTCAATCTCCTTCAGTACTGAAAGATATGGTCTGGCCGCCGGTCGGGACGGCGCCATTTTGCGCACGGAGGATGGTGGTCGAAGCTGGCGCAGGGTGGAACCGGTGGTGACGACGCCGCTTTATGGAATCCATCTCCATGATCGGGAAGGGTGGGCGGTCGGGGCCCGCGGACAGATTCTCCATTCGCGAGATCGGGGTGAGCGCTGGCAGGTCCAGCCGAGTGGGACACGGGCGCACCTGTTGGGGATCTGGTTTGGGGCGGACAGTGCGGGCTGGGCGGTTGGCGTGGAGGGAAGCATCCTCGCGACCAGGGACGGTGGAGCGGTCTGGGAGAAGATCGAGAGTCCGACGCGGAAGCATCTGCGGGCGATCAGATTCATCGACCGGGTGCGGGGAGTCGCGATCGGCGACGAGGGGACTTTGCTGGTCAGTCTGGATGGGGGACGGCGGTGGCAGATCCGCCCGACGCCGCGGCGCGTCGACCTGTCGGCCGTTTGGTGCTTCGATGACGGGTCATTGGTGGTGAGCGGCGCCGAAGGGACGATCTGGCAGAGCGCCGACCTTGGAGAGACCTGGCGCAGCGGCCTGGGAATTCAGCCTGAAACGACCGCCCGGCTGACGGCGGTCCACTTTATCGACCGGCGGACTGGTTGGGTGAGCTCGAACGATGGCGGATTGTGGCGAACGGCAGATGGCGGTCAGACGTGGCAGCGGGTTGCAGAGCGGGTCGGACAGGGTATCTTCTCACTCCATTTCATCAATCGGGAGCTTGGATGGGCGTGCGGGGAGACCGGAACGATCATGTCGACGCGGAATGGAGGTCAATCCTGGGAGCTGCAGACGCCGGGGAGCCGGCGGAACCTCAATGATGTGACCTTTGTGAATCGGGATCTTGGCTGGAGTGTCGGGGCGGCGGGGACGATCCTGCAGACGACCGATGGTGGGCGGAGCTGGCGGACCCAGGAATCGATTCTGCTCGAAGAACTCCGGGCCGTTCACTTCGTAAATAGCCGCCAGGGTTGGATCGCCGGCGAGAAGGGAACACTGCTGCGAACAATCGATGGGGGGCTGACCTGGGAGCCGCGGGAGATCGGGATCGCGACAGATCTGCACGATCTCTGGTTTATCGATGAGAATCGGGGCTGGCTGGTCGGGGCAGACGGGCTGATCAGCGAGACCAGGGATGGTGGACTGAGCTGGGAGACCCGGAACGCACCCGGATCGTCTTCACTGGTGCGAATCTTCTTTATCGACAATCGGCACGGTTGGATTGTCGGGGAGGCCGGTCTTATTCTGGCCTCGCGTGATGGTGGAGAGACCTGGAGCCGGCAGGAGAGCGGAACTCTCCGGTGGCTGCACGACATCGTCTTCGCCAGCCAGCGCAGTGGGTGGGCGGTCGGCGACGACGGGCTCATTCTGCGAACGGATGATGGCGGGCAGACCTGGCTGGTCCAGATCAGCGGGACGCCAACCCGCCTGCTCGGGATCTCACTGCGGGCCGAGCGGCGGCTCTATATCGTCGGACAGAATGGCGTCGCCCTCCGCAGCGATGATGGCGGACGCCAGTGGGAACAGGAAGCGACCGGCGCATCGACGACCCTCACGGCGGTCGCTTTCATTGACGGTGAGGGCTGGACAGTCGGGCGTGACGGTGTCATCCTTCGCTATGCCGGCCTGGGCGCCGGCAAATTTCGAACGATATTGAATCGATAGCGGACCGGGATCCTCAAAGCGGAAGCCCCCGGCAAACTGGCGGATGAAGCGAATCGATCCGGCCGGTGAGCTATCTCTGTTCAACCCGCATCTATGCAAAACAATGATACCCGACTCTCGCGGCTCGAACTGGCGCGCGAGAAGTTCGTCGCCCATTTTGGACCGGGCGAGATCGAGGTTCTCCGCGCACCAGCGCGGATCAACATTCTCGGAGAGCATGTCGACTATGTCTCGTATCTGCCAACGGCCTCGCTGCCGTTTGGAAGCCACGAACACGAGATGCTGATGCTCTACCGACCCGTGACTGAGAGTCGGATCCGCGGCCTGTCGGGGCATGCGGCCTATGAGCCCTTCGAGTTTGCGCTGACCGCGGAGTTTGGGGAGGGAGAATGGGCCACACAGGTCTTCAATCGCCCCGCGCCGCTTCCCCACTGGAGCAACTACATTCGCGGGGCGATCGCCTACGCGCAATGGCGCCATCCGGCAGAGATTGAGCGGGGGATGGACCTGCTGATCGATTCGACCATTCCGCCCGGCGGAGGATCGTCATCCTCCTCGGCGATCGTCGTGCTCGCCGGGGCGGCCATCCGCAGGGCCAACGCAATCGACTATACGCTCGCCGACCTTGCCTGGGAGTCCTCACAGGCCGAGTGGTATCTGGGAACCCGCGGCGGAGCACTCGATCACACGGCAATCTGCCTGGGGCAGCGCCACCACGCGCTGCTCATGGATCACTACCGGCGAACCAGCGAGCCGATCCCCCTGTTCGGTCAGGAGTGGCGCTGGGTGACCTTCTTCTCCCATCCGGCCGACAAAGGGCGGGAGGTGATGCTCGAGTACAACGAACGGGCGGCCGTCTCGCGAATTCTGATTCCGGCGCTTCTGGATGGAGCCGGGACGCTCGCGACCCAGATCGAACGGCTCCCTGAAGAGATCACCCTGGCCGAGTTCGAGCGACGTTTTCCGGATCACTTCGCCGACTGCCGGGCCGCGTTTCCCGCGCTGGTCAGTGCGCGGCTGGAGATTCCGCTCCGGATTCGCCAGCGAGCCCTCCACCATCTGGGGGAAGCGGAGCGCGTGGCAGCGGCGGTGGAGATGCTGCGGGGCGTCAGCCGGAACGATGTCGAAGCGACGGGGCCGCGCGAGCGGGCGCTCGAAGAAATAATGGAGCAGCTTGGCGACCTGATCGATCAATCGCACCAGAGCCTGTGTAATCTCTATGAAGTCAGTAATGGAGAGGTCGATCAATTGGTCGGCTCGATCTCCCAGTCCCCTCGCTTGATCGAGGGAAGACGGCTCATGGGGGGAGGTTTTGGTGGAAATGTCCTGGTTCTCTGCCGTGCCGACAAGGTCGAACAGCTGATCGATCAGGTGGCGCATGGCTTTTACGCGCCCCGTGGACGAGATCCCCGCACCGAAGGCGCGATCATGATCTCGACACCGGGCGAGGGACTCTCCCCCCTCGTCAATCACAGCAGATCACACAACTGAGCTCGGAGTAACGCCCATGTCGAAACCGATACGATCACTCCGCTGGTGGATTGGCGGGATGCTCTTTGCCTCGACGGTCATCAACTATATCGACCGGCAAACTCTCTCCACCCTCGCCCCGTTTCTGAAGAAGGAGTATGAGTGGTCGAACACCGACTACGCCCTGCTCGTCGTCGCCTTTCGGGTCGCCTATTCGTTCGGCCAGACGATCTTTGGCCGGCTGATGGACCGGGTGGGGACACGGCGCGGATTGACCTACTCGGTGGTGGCCTACTCGGTCGCCTCGATGCTGACCTCTTTCGCGCGGGGACTGCACAGCTTTGCCTTCTTTCGCTTCCTGCTTGGCGCGGGTGAATCGGCCAACTGGCCAGCCGCGACCAAGGCGGTCTCGGAATGGTTTCCGCGCCGTGAACGTGGGCTGGCAACCGCGCTCTTCGACAGCGGGTCCTCGATCGGCGGAGCGATCGCCCCCTTCCTGATCATCCCGATCTATCAGCACTATGGCTGGCGTCCGGCCTTCATCATTCCTGGTCTGCTCGGGTTCATCTGGATTCTCGGCTGGCGCAAACTTGGCGGATCGCCCGAGACCCATCCGCGCATCACTCCGGAAGAGCGGGCAATGATCCTCCGCGATAAAGAGGAGTCGGCGCCCCCGAGCACCGCGACCGGCGACCGCCCGGCCCCACGGTGGGCCGACCTGCTCCGTCTTCCCCAGACCTGGGGAGTGATCATCGCCCGCTCGTTTACCGATCCGGTCTGGTTCTTCATCACCGACTGGTTCATGATCTATCTTGTCTCAAAGGGATTTGCAGTTGAGAATACGCTGATCGCGTTCTGGATTCCCTTCGTCGCCGCCGATCTGGGCAATTTTGCCGGAGGGGGAATGTCGAGTTGGCTAATCAATCGCGGATGGTCGGTCGAGCGGGCACGGAAGGCCGTCATCATCTTTGGCGCCTTCGGCATGCTCCTGCTGATCCCGACCCTCCAGACTTCACAACTCTTTGTGATCGCCGGCCTCTTCGCCATCTCAACTTTTGCCTATGCCGCCTATTCGACCATGGCGATCGTTCTCGCCACCGACCTCTATGCCGACGAAGCAGTCGCCACGGTGAGCGGGATGAGTGGAACGGGAGCCGGGATCGGAACAATCGCCTCGACCCTGCTCATCGGATGGATATCTGATCGCTACTCGTTCGGACCGATCCTGGTCGCCGCGAGCCTGATCCCCTTCATCGGAATGTTGCTGGTGATGAGACTGGTCCGGAATCCGGAGAGCGGCGCCAATCCGCTCCTCAAGCGGATCTGAGGGCAAATCTGACGGCGAATCTGAGAGCGCAGCTCAGACGGCGCCGATGCGGCGGGTCCAGGCTCGCCCGCGCCAGAGCAGGAGCAGCAGAATGGCCGCGGCAAAGGCCAGCGGGAGCTGCTTGTCGGCCCGCACGAGGAGGTAGTAGTGGATGGCCGCGGCAATGGCGCTGGCGTAGATTGCCCGGTGGAGCATCTTCCAGCGGCGTCCGCCAAGGCGCCGGATCATGGCGTGGGTCGAGGTCGCCGCGAGAGGCGCGAGGAGGATAAAGGCGAACATGCCCAGGAAGATGAAGGGGCGCCGGAGCAGGTCAGTGATGATCAGCGGGAGGTTGAGTTCCTTGTCAAACCAGGCATAGGAGAGGGCATGGAGACTGCCATAGAAGAAAGTAAAGAGCCCCGCCATCCGTCTGACCTTCATGATGCCCGGCTGGCCGCTTATCGTGACCAGTGGTCTGATCGTCAGGGTCGCGACGAGAAGGATCAGCGTCAGCATCCCGGTCGTCCGGATCAGGTATTCCTGCGGATTGGCGCCGAGACGATTGTTGAGCGTGTCCCAACCGAGCAGCAAGGCGGGCAGCGCCGCATTGACAAAGAAGATCAGTCGCGGAAAGGCGGAGGGATCAGGTCGATGGCGGGAGATGATCATCAATAGTATCTCCGCAGATCCATGCCCTGGTAGAGACTGGCGACCTGCTCGGCATAGCCGTTGAAGGGGAGGGTATCACGCATGCCCCATTCGCCAATCCGTCGCTCGCGAGACTGACTCCAGCGGGGATGTGAAACATCCGGATTGACGTTGGAGTAGAAGCCATACTCGTCCGGAGCGAGATCGCTCCAGGTCGTGCGGGGCTGACGATCGGTCAGCTCAATCCTGACGATCGACTTGATGCTCTTGAAGCCATACTTCCACGGAACGACCAGCCGGAGGGGTGCGCCATTCTGGGGGAGCAGGTCTCTCCCGTAGAGTCCGGTCGAGAGGAGCGTCAGGGGGTGGCGCGCCTCGTCGAGGCGCAGCCCCTCGACATAGGGCCAGTCGAGCACGGAGGTCCGCTGATTGGGCATCCGTTGCGGATCGAAGAGGGTCTGGAAGGCGACAAAAGTGGCGCTGCCGAGGGGTTCGACCGCCTCGAGCAGTCTGCCCAGCGGTATCCCCAGCCACGGAATGACCATCGACCATGCTTCGACGCAGCGGAACCGGTAGACGCGCTCTTCGACTCCCAGGCGGAGCAGTTCATCGAGATCGAACGTCCGGGGACGATTGACCATCCCCGTCACCTCGATGGTCCACGGCCGGGTGGCAAAGTTACGGGCACGCGGGGCGACCCCATCCTTGCTGGTCGAGAATTCGTAGAAATTATTGTAGGTCGTAATATCCTCGAAGCCGGTTGGAGCCTCTCCCAGCTCCGTCGACAGGCTGCTCGACACGACAGGCGAGGGTGGAGATGAAGATCCGGCCGGGATGGCCAGCCGGCGGTAGAGCAGAGTCGTCGCCGCCGCGGTGCCAACCAGCAGACCGCCGCGGATAAAGTTACGGCGGTTGAGGTAGTCCTTCTCAGCGGTGATCTCACGGCTGGCTATGTCGTCCGGTTTCCTGATCAGCATTCTTTCGCCCCCCTTCCGGCCAAAATGTTATAATCCCACCTTGCTGACCGAATATTACGTTCTTATGGAGAAACTATCAAAACGACCGCGATGGCAGTGGACAGGGAAGAGCTGGCGCAGGAACTCGCCAGCCAGTCGGTTGACTGGCTAAGGCGGAAGTACCTCGCCGCCGACCCGGCAGTTCCGGAGGTTCCAGCCGGCCCACCAGGAGCCTTGCCAGAAGCTTTGCCAGAAGTTTTGCCAGAAGGCCTCATTGAAGCGCTGGTGAAAGACCCACGGCGGGGGGCGCAGCAGCTCGCCGCGCAATTGCTGGCGCGCCGCGCCGCACGCCAGGCCGAGGACGAGCGGCTGTCCCATCTCACCGCATTCGAGAACGACCTGCGTCAGCAGGGGTTCCAGCTGATTGCCGGCGTCGATGAGGCCGGCGTCGGCCCGATGGCCGGACCGGTGGTTGCCGCCGCGGTGATGCTCCCACAATCCATCCGACTCGAAGGTCTCGATGACTCAAAACGGCTGACCGAGGCCCGCCGAGCGGAACTGGCCGCTCAAATCAAAGCCCACGCCCTCGCCTGGGCCGTCGGGCTCGCCACGGTTGAAGAGATCGACCGGATCAACATCTATCAGGCCAGTCTGCAGGCCATGCGGAGGGCCGTTGATAGCCTGTCGATCCGTCCCGAACAGCTGCTGGTCGATGCGCGAACCCTTCCCGATTGTCCAATTCCTCAACAGGGGATCGTCCGAGGCGACGCCCGCTCCGCCTCGATTGCCGCCGCCTCGATCATTGCCAAAACGACCCGGGACGCCATCCTGACCGATCTCGACCGTCTGTATCCCGGCTATGGGCTGGCTATCCACAAAGGATATGCCACGGCGGCACATCTCGAGGCCATGAACCAGCTCGGGGTACTCCCGATCCATCGCCGCAGCTTTCGTCCCGTGCGCATTGCGCTGGGCATCGAACCCGCCGCACCGGAGCAGAGAGATCTCTTTTGACGCGGCGGCGGAGAGAGAACTGGAACCCTTAAAGTGAACGATCAACCATCGGCTCGTGAAAAGATCAATTTCATTCTGAAACTTGGGCGGGCTCTCCACGCCCACGGCTACCCGGCCCACCGACTCGAGGAGGTGCTGGAGAAGGCCTCCGAACGGCTCGGCCTGCACGCCCAGTTCTTCTCCACCCCAACCTCGATGCTTGCCGCATTTGGTCCGGAGGATGATCAGCAGACGTTTCTGCTCCGGGTCACTCCGGGGGAGGTCAACCTGGCCCGTCTCGCGGAGCTCGACGATGTGACCATTGGCATCCTGCGGGGGGCAGACGACCCCGCGCGCGCCGCGGCCCTCATCGACCATATCCTGAGCAAGCCAGTGGAGTACAGCCCGGGGCTGCGGACGATCGCCTATGGCCTCGCCTCCGCCGCCGCCTCGCGATTTCTGGGAGGAGGGTGGCGCGAAATAGTCGTCTCCGCGCTCATTGGGTGGTTGATTGGCCTGCTCGCTGCCCTCTTTGAACGGACGAATGAGCTGAAGCGGGTCTTTGAACCGGTCGCCGCCTTCACGGCCTCGGCCATCACCGCACTGCTCGGCCTGGCCTTCGGCCCGTTTGCCATCTCCCACACCATGCTCGCCGGGCTGATCGTGCTCATGCCGGGGCTGACCCTCACCGTCGCGATGATCGAACTGTCGACCCAGCACCTCTCATCCGGAACCTCCCGATTGAACAGCGCCTTCATCACTTTTCTGGCCATCGGCTTTGGGGTGGCCGTCGGCAGCTCTGCCGTCAACCTGCTGGCCGGCATTCTGTCCGGTCCGCTTCCGACGACGCGACCAATTCCCTTGCCGGGATGGACGCTGCTGCCCGCCGTGCTGGTCATGCCACTCGCCTTCACGATCCTGCTGCGCGCCCACCGCAGTGACGCTCTCTGGATCGTCCTTGCAGGTGGAATCGGCATCGGGGGCAGCCAGCTGGGAGACCTGCTCCTCGGTCCCCAGCTCGGGGTCTTCTTTGGCGCCCTCCTCATCGGCATCTTCAGCAGCGCCTATGCGCGCTGGATGGATCGACCGGCGGTCATCACCCAGGTCCCCGGTATTCTCCTCCTCGTCCCGGGAAGCATCGGATTTCGCGGACTGGCGGCGATGCTCGACGAAAAGGTCATCTCCGGCATCGACACTACCTTCAAGATGATTCTGACGGCCGTGGCCCTCGTCGCCGGCACCCTGATCGCGAGCGTCATTGCTCCAGTAAGGCGAGAGATCTAGGCGGTCGGCCGTGGCGAACCTTCAACGCCCATCCTTCGGGATAAGGCCCCCTGGCGATCGGCCAGTTCTGCGGGTCAGGCTACCAGACCATCTTTGCGGATCTCTTTGGAGAACGCCCCACAGGGCAATCGCATTTCAAACTCACCTGAGAGGCAAGGGTTGTTTGATAGGACTAATAGGACCAGTAGAACAGTAAGGCCCATAAGATCGCCCGGATCTATCTGGCAACAAATCCTATTGGTCCTATTGGTTCTATTGGTTCTATTGGTCCCATCTTCAGTCCCCTCATTGCCAAGCGAGTTCATAATGTGTTCGCCCTGCTCACCCCTTTCAGAGACTATTCTGCCATTCCGATTGATGGACTTTTACACGGTTAACCTTTATCCTTCAGTGGATTAATCTGTCGTACCCTTCAGAAAATACGCGGGATGATCGTTACAAAATAGCGCTGAGCACAATAACGCTGGATGGAACCAGGTTAATAGGGTCAATCAGGAGGTCAGTTATGTCGGCAGCCTTAAACCACCAATGGCGTCTCGTCTCACGACCGGTCGGCAATCTGAAACAGACCGACTTCGAGTGGGCCTCCACACCGATTCCCGAGCCCGGCGAGGGCGAGGTGCTCGTCCGCGTTCTCTACCTGTCTCTCGATCCAACCTATCGGATGTGGGCGGCGACCGATACCTATCTGCCAGCCGTTCCGCTCGGCGAAGTCATGCGGGGGATTACCATCGGAGTCGTCGAGAAGTCGAACCATCCTTCGCTTCCGGCGGGAACCCACGTCCAGGGCCTTCTCGGATGGCAGGAATATGCGGTCTGCAAGCCACAGCACCTGAACATCCTCCCGCCGCTCCCTGGCGTCCCCCTCGATGCCTACTTTGGCCTCTTTGGGCACATTGGAATGACGGCCTACTTTGGGCTCGTCGACATTGGACAACCCCAGTCTGGTGAGACGCTGGTCGTCTCGGCCGCCGCTGGCGCAGTTGGCTCACTCGTCGGGCAGATCGGTCGATTGAAGGGTTGTCACGTCGTTGGCATTGCCGGCAGTGACGAGAAATGTCGCTGGCTGGTCGAGGAGCTCGGCTTCAATGCGGCGATCAACTACAAGAGCGAGGATGTCCACGCCAGCCTCAAAAAACACTGCCCGAACGGGATCGATATCGATTTCGAGAATGTCGGGGGAACGATCCTCGACGCGATCCTGACGCAGATCAACCTGCACGCGCGGATCGTGCTCTGTGGGCTCATCTCTGGTTATAATGCGACGACCCCGCCGCGCGGACCAGCGGCCTTTGGCAATATTCTGATCAAGCGGGCCCGCGTCGAAGGATTCATCGTTACCGACTACCAGTCACGGGCCATGGAGGCGATGACCGCCCTCGGTCAGTGGTATGCCGAGGGGAAGATTCGGTACCGGATCGACCAGGTTGAAGGACTGGCCCAGGCGCCGGAAGCGCTCACCCGCCTCTTTACTGGTGAGAACATCGGCAAACTGCTCGTTAAACTTTAGGCGACTTATTTTGAGGTGAGAATATGGCAGACCTGACGGTCGATCAGTTGACAGGAATGATCCGCGAGAAACTTGCCACAGTCAGCGGCTTCAACGCTTCGGCGCGGCTGGTCTTTGACGAGGGAGGAAGCATCTTCATCTCGGGCAAGACGACCCCGGGGGTGGTCAGCAATGAGGAGCTGCCCGCAGATGTCACCTTGCGCCTTTCCCTGGCGACGCTCAACAAGCTCTATCGTCGCGAAACCAACGCGACGACAGCTGTCATGAGTGGCAAGATCAAGATTGAAGGCAACCTGATGGCGGCCATGCAACTCGACAAGATCCTCTCCTGAAATCAAGATGCTTCACCAGAGTACAAAGCAGGAACTGATTGCCGGTCTGAGCTATTTGCTGATCGGCCTCGTCGCGCTCGGGATCGTGCTGACCTATGCCCCAGACAGCGGCCCCGGCCAGACGCTCGGCCTCTGGATACTGGCGGCAATCGCGCTGACGATTGCCCGGCTCCTGGTTATCCAGGCCCGCCAATGGTTCCGGCGCGATCAATGGCGTTCTGTCTCCAGAAGAAGATGGTAGGTGGCCGTCATCAGGCTTCAGCGATGCTGCTCTGGGGTGAGTTGAAGCATCTCTCCAATTCAGGCCACCTCCCGCCATCGACCCGCTTCTCAGACCAACCCGGATTTCGAGATGACCTCGACGATCCGGGCCTTATCGGCATCGCTCAGCTCCGGATAGATCGGTAAGGCGATCGTCTCATTGGCTGCCCGCTCACTCGCGGGAAAATCACCGCGCTGGTGGCCGAGAGAGGCGAAACACTCCTGGAGGTGCAACGGAACAGGATAGTAGATCTCGTTTCCGATATTGTTCTTCTTCAGGTGGGCGATCAGCTCGTCCCGGTGCGGCACACGGATCACAAACTGATTGTAGATGTGGCGCCGGTGCGGGGCCTCCACTGGCAATCCAACCTGACCGAGTCCGGCCTGCGCAAAGAGTTCGCGATAGACGGCCGCATTCCGCTGTCGACCGGCGCTCCACGAATCGAGATGCTTCAGTTTGACGCGCAGCACTGCCGCCTGCAGGGCATCGAGCCGAAAGTTCCCGCCGACAAATTTATGGTAGTACTTTGGAAAGGCGCCGTGTCCACGCAGCAGGCGGACGCGCTCGGCCAAGGCTTCGTCATTGGCGGTGACCATGCCACCGTCTCCAAACCCACCCAGATTCTTTGAGGGAAAGAAGCTGAAGCAGCCCAGATGGCCAATCGAGCCGGCCCGTCTTCCCTTGTATTCGGCGCCGATCGCCTGGGCAGCATCCTCGATCACGGTCAGATTATATTTCGCCGCGATCTCCATGAGCGGGTCCATCTCGGTCATCTGTCCGTAAAGGTGGACCGGCATGATCGCTTTCGTACGTGGGGTGATCGCCGCTTCAAGGCCGCCGGCAGGGCTGGTGTCCATGTTGTAGGTCTGCGGATCGATATCGACGAAGACCGGTTTGGCTCCCAGCCGCCAGATCGTCCCGGCGGTCGCAAAGAAGGTGTAGGGCGAGGTGATGATCTCATCGCCCGGCTGGATGTCGATGGCCATCAAGGCAGCCAGCAGCGCATCGGTTCCCGAAGAGACGCCAATGCCATAGCGACACTGTGAGTAGACGGCGACCTCCTCCTCCAACCCTTCGACTTCACTGCCGTTGATGAAGATCTGGGACTCAACCACCCGATCGATGGCGGCCCGAATCTCTTCGCGCAATGGAGCGTAGCCGGCCTTCAGATCAAGCAACGGGATCGGAGAAGATACATTAGGTGCATCAACTTCTTTCACTTCCACTGTCAACCTCTCATTGTATTAACGGTTCAATTACTCACGACAAGACCACCCGCAACTGGATGGTCCCAGATCATCATGTTAGACCATCATGTTAGACCATCATCCCAGACCATCGTGTTAGATCATCATCTGCCCACCATTGATCTCGATCATTTCACCGTGGAGATAACTTGCCGCGTCTGAGGCGAGGAAAGCGATCACTCTTCCGCACTCCTCGGAGGTGCCGACGCGATTCATCGGAATGCTGGCGACAAACTGGGCCATCTGCTCGGGAGTCGAGCGTTTTTCATGAAATGGAGTATCGATCACCCCTGGAGCAACTCCATTGACCCGGACGCCAAAAGGAGACATCTCCCGCGCCATGCCCTTGGTGAGACACATGACGGCGGCCTTGGTTGCCGCATAGACGGCAGCGCCGGGTCCGCCACCGTGGTGGCCAGCGATCGAGCCAACATTAATGATCGTTCCCGTTCGGCGGGCCATCATCTCGCGCATGACCGCCTGTGAACAGTAGAGAACGCTCTTGAAATTGAGGTCGATCACCTGATCAAGCAGCTCATCCGGAAACTCGACCAAAGGCGAACGCTGGATGAGATCGCCAGCATTGTTGACCAGAATGTCGATCGGTCCGAGCTGGCGACGGGTCTCTTCAATGAGCGCATTGGCGGACAGCCGCTGCGAGACATCAGCCTGTATCGTGATCGCCCGCCCACCATTCGCTTCGATCTGCGCCCGTGTCGCCGCGGCGCCGTCATGATTGCGGTGATAGTTGATGGCGACTGTCGCGCCACACTCGGCCAGCGCCAGGGCGGCCCAACTGCCAATCCCACTGCTCCCCCCGGTCACCAGTGCCACCCGGCCAGTCATATCCTGTCTGTTCATCTGCTCCGCACGTCCTTTCCCTGATTTGTCGATCGATCCAACCAAACATAGTCTACGACTGACGTCGATATTTCAAGAAGGATGCCCTTTCCGGCCGCTTTGTGAGGCGGAGATCGCCAGGGCAACCGCGGCGGTCTGCCACAGCCGCGCTGGTCGCGCAGCATGCCGCCCAAAACGGGGACCGGGCGGTCGCCGGACGCAGCCGGCGGGAATGAGTAGTGGCGGCTAACCGATCTCGGCCAGCCCATACCGGGGCTGCTTGCGGATGTGGCGGATCATCAGTTCGGTCTCGCGGGTCAGCTCGCGGCCTTCGAGCTGGTGAGCAGCCTCGGCGCGGGCCAGTTCGAGCAGCCGCTGATCTCTGACGAGATTGGCCAGCCGAAAGGTCGGAACACCCGACTGACGTGTTCCCATGACCTCGCCGGGCCCGCGAATCTCGAGATCCTTCTCGGCAATGAGGAATCCATCGTTGGTCTCTTCCATAATGCTCAGCCTGGCGCGTGCTTCGCGAGTCTTCGCATACTGGGCCAGAAGGATGCAGTAGCTCTCGGCGGCGCCACGACCAACCCGCCCCCGCAACTGGTGAAGCTGCGAAAGTCCAAACCTTTCCGCGTGTTCGATCAGCATGACCGAGGCATTCGGAACATCGATGCCCACCTCGATGACCGTCGTCGCCACGAGCAGGTCGACCTCGCGAGCCGCAAAGGCGGTCATGACCTCCTCTTTCTGCGCCGGTTTCATTCGACCGTGAAGAATGCCGAGCCGGAACTCGGGGAAAATCTCTCTTTGCAGATGCTCGTACATCTCGGTTGCATTGCGCAGATCGAGCTTCTCCGACTCCTCGATGATTGGATAGACGACGTAGGCCTGCCGCCCCAGACTGAGCTGGGAACGGATAAACTGATAGATCTGATCCCGTCGATCATCGCCACGGACGTGGGTTTTGACCGGAGTGCGTCCCGGCGGCAGCTGATCGATCACCGAGACCTCCAGGTCACCATAGACCGTCATGGCCAGGGAACGCGGGATCGGGGTGGCCGTCATGACCAGCACATCCGGATTGAAGCCCCTTCGGCGCAGCTGCGCCCGTTGGAGGACGCCAAACCGGTGCTGCTCATCGATCACCACCAGACCAAGCCGACCAAACTCGACCGTCTCCTGGATGAGGGCATGGGTGCCAATGATGATGTCGATCTCACCATTGCGGAGGGCCTCCTGGATCACCCGCTTCTCCCTGACCTTGAGGCTGCCGGTCAAAAGTTCGACTCGGTAGGGGCGTCCGGCGACGATCCGGCGGATGTTCCGATAGTGCTGCTCAGCGAGGATCTCGGTCGGCGCCATGAGCGCTGCCTGGTATCCATTTTCAACTGAAACGACCATGGCCTGAATCGCGACGATCGTCTTTCCACTGCCGACATCACCCTGAAGGAGCCGGTTCATCGGCTCCTCGCCTTTCATGTCGCCAATGATCTCGCGGAGCACCCGTTTCTGCGCCTCGGTGAGCGTAAACGGAAGAATGGAGCGCACCACCCCACGAATCCGGTCATCGATCTCGATCAGCTCACCCTTCGGCTCCCGCTGACGCTCGCGGCGCCGCAGCCCCAGCGCCAGCGCCAGCCAGAAGAACTCCTCAAAGATCAGCCGCCGGTGGGCGGGTGAACGTGACTCGTTGTACTCTTCGATGGTTGCGTCAGCGGCGGGAAAGTGAATGGCGTGCAGGGACTCCTGACGGGAGATCAGGCCGCACCGCCGGGCCATCTCCGCCGGCAGCAGATCGGGAATCTCCGCCCCGAGTCCGGCCAGGAGATGGTGAA
>JBEAVZ010000415.1:0-4334 GCA_041160645.1 Acidobacteriota bacterium | reverse complement strand
CCTCGTAGTTTTCATGCCAGTGGTCCTGACACCACTCCCAGACATTTCCATGCATGTCATAAATACCAAGGGCATTCGCCTTTTTTTGCCCGACCGCGTGAAAACGCTTTAGCTTCTTTTTTGCACCCGGCTGGTGACTGTCCGGGTCAGGCACCTCAACTTCACAGTTGGCCTCGAACCAGGCGTATTCAGTCAGCAGATTGCGATCATTGCCAAAGCAATACTGATCATCGCTTCCGGCCCGGGCGACATACTCCCACTCAGCCTCGGTTGGCAACCGATAACCGTAGGCCTCTGACAAACCCAGCAGACTGTTCAAGCGGTGACAAAAACTGGTGGCCTCATCCCACGAGACATAGACGACCGGAAAGGCAGGATTGAGATAATCCCTATTATTCAGAAGCTTTTCCGGCAATCGCCCCAAGACCGAGATCCAAAGTTCCTGCGTTACGGTATATGGCGATATCCAAAACTCCTGGATGTCGACGTGATGCCTTGGTCTTTCCCACGTTGTGGCATTCTGATCTTTTTCATCCGATCCCATCTGAAACCGGCCCGCCGAAATCCGTCGCAGCTCGATCTCAACCCCATCCGGCAGACGATCAACAAACCTTTCCTGCAGATTCTGGTACCGGGGGAAAGCCGTCTCCATAATACTGGCAATTCTTCGGGTCAATTGCTGCTGCTCGGTAACCGCGTCGGCAAGGCGCGCGATCTCATTTCGCGACTTCTGCTGCGTCTGCATATCAAAGACGATTGGCCGCCGGAATCTTCGCGACTCCAGATAGACCAGCAGACTGATAGTCAGCAATAACAACAGCAGAATAAGGTAGGTCGCCGATTTAGGGGACTTCAGCAGCAACCAGCCACCATACCGATCCTGTTTGTGGTAGTAGGCCATTATTCCGGCGAGCAGATAGAGCACGGAGTGAAACCCAGTGACGAGCCGGATCGCCTCCTTGACCAGCCCCGGAGGTATCCTCTCGCGAATCCAGGAATAACCGTTTGAACACTTTAAGAACAACGAGCCGAAGCGCCCCCCGCGGCGGGGAGTCGAAGCCGGACGAGGCCTTCTCTCGCCAGGGTAGCTCGAGAGCCCCCACGGGAAGAGAGCAATCTTCATCGCGTCTTCCCGGCTCTGCAGGTAGGTCGCGCCATCGGCCGCGTCTCGCAGATGTGTCCAGACAAGCAGTTCGTAGATACCCGCGATAAGCAGCGCAAGAATGGACAGAATCCCGACCGATAAATCTATGCCCTCCAACGCCGATAACTTGAATTTGTCGGTCTTGAGGCAGACAAGAGTCGTCACAACTGCGGACAAAAGAATCGAAGCCGTGTGCAGCTTTCGCGCGTGCTGCAGGTTTTCAAGCACCGAGTCAGCGTTATTCCCCTTCATCGAATCGCCCTTTGGGGTGAGGGTCATCAGCGCCGCCGATTCGGACTCATCTGCTCCACTGGCATTCGTTCGCCTGACATAGATGCCATTGATACCGACCGTGACGTGGCCCGCCGTGACATCGACTCGCTGAAAGATGGTCTCCTCGTCGAGCTCTGCACCGCTGAGACTGGCCTCAGCCAACTTGGCTCCAGTCAGATTGGCGCGCTTCAGGTTCGCCCCGCGGAGATCAGTCCCCGTCAAATCGGTCTCCTCCAGAATCGATCCCGAGAAGTCCACTCGCGACAAATCTTTCCCGCTCAGATTCAACCGGCTCAGGTCCATCTCGCTCAGATTACAACCCTGCAGATAACTTTGCCTCTCCAGGTAGTTCTTCTCGGCCAGCCTGATCTTTTTGCCACGCTGCTGACTGAGCTGCCGACTCCGCCATTCATTCCAGAGCGAAGAGTCGATGACATTGTAAGGCGGGACTTCGACCTCGATGATGTTCTCATCACCGCGGACTGAGTTCGGCGGCATGGCGTGAGCCACTGTTGATGAATCTCTCTTTTGACGGTCACTCATATCTGACTCCTGATGGTAGTCTTCCACGACCACCTCGTGCGCCTCGACCACCCACTCTCCGGCATCGGGTTTTGGCTGACCCGGGTGGGAACAACTCACGACCTCGATCGGGGCGGGTCGCCGTGTCATCCGGTCGCTGCCCGGACGACACGCGGCGGAAAACTGTCTGAAAAACTGTCTGGTGAGCCACCTGAGAAGAGAGGTGACGGGGCAAATGCAACAGTGGCTTATACATATAGCGGAATTTGGCGGTCGAACGGTTCACAAAGTCAGACTTTTTTCTGCTTTTCTGAACTTATTGAGGTATTTTTTTCCTTCTACCAGGTAAAATTTTCATCAATTTTGAGGATTTTGGTGGACAATCGATTTTCGTTGAATATAATCACAAATCTCTGAGTGGTCTTGATTTTTCTCCCCCAGATATGCTTCGACGTTTGTATTCTCTCTCGACGAGGAGGGCGCTTCCATGATGAAGTGCAAAAAGTGCGACTATCCGATCTTCTCCTACTCACAGTGCTGCCCCAACTGTGGACGGAAGGTCGAGCTGCAGACCAGCAAGAACACCGCCACCCATCCGCCGCAGACCCGGTTCGATTTCTGGGTCGCCGGATTAAAGAGGTCGGTCGGTCCCGGTAAAGTTCGTCGTCCGATCTCGGCCTGAGCGCCGGTCGGTTCCCTCTCACCTCTTCCCCCCACTGGTCCAGTCGCCGAAAAAGGGTATCGGCGCTGGCCGATACCCTTTTATTATTGACATTCCGGAAATTTCTCTGCGGCTTTACCGCGGGATATCCTTCAAAAACTGCGCATAGAGACTCTCCGTCTGCGCAGCGGTCAGCTTGCCGGAATGGATGATGATCCGGAAGCGCATGGTCGTCTTCTGTCCGGGCTCGAGGGTGTAGTTGAGGACCGTCTGTCCCTTCGTAAACTCCTTTGCCCCGAAAGGATTGGCGGCAAAGAGTCCATAGCCGCGGTTGTGCCAGTAGGTCGGATAGAGCGGATTCTTCGGATGATCGAAGATGCCGATCACCACATCCTCATTGCGAACGTGGCCGCTGAGGATCATCCACTTCGCCTTCTTCCCCCAGGAGTTCTTCTCGCCGACCTGCCCTTCGCTGCTCAGGTAGACTCCGTCGACCCCCGCGTTGTCGAGCACGGCCACCTTGGTCGGGTTGCCCTGTTCATCGGTGAAGACGAGCGGCTGGGTCGATGGCTCCTCGAGCTGGCGGGCGACGCGGATGCCGAGCGCCCCCTCCTTGCTATCCCCAAAGACGACCTTCTGCCCCTGCGCGGTGAGGGTGATCACCCGGTCGATGATCCGCAGATCCCTGGCGGCGCGGAAGATGATCGTCTCATCCTGCTGGAGCACTTTCGCGCCATCGGGCATGATCCAGTCCATCGTTACGTCCAGCTCGCCCTTCCCCTTGCCATTGCGGATCGCCTTGACCGCCTGATGGCTGATCGTGCCCATCTTCTCTGATCCCTTGCCGCCGCTGTTGTTCCAGAAATCGACGCCATTGATATTGCCGTAATTGAACCAGGCCGAGACGTGGTGCGGATGGTCGGTTCGTTCGCCGGCCACCTTGGCGACCGGGTAGCTGCGGGTGACGACGGTTCCATTGGCCGTCTGCAAAGGATAAAGGATTGGCTTCTTCTGTGAATCCCAGTAACAGTATGAGGTGAAGAGCTGCTGGCCAACATAGACATCGAGCTGCTTCTTCTCTTTCTGCTCAACGATCTTCACCGCCTGGGCCAGGACGGCGCCGCTGCTCATGACAACCAGGCCAGCCAACCAGCCGGCCAAGATAAGCTTCTTCATATGATCAATTCCCCTGTCGATAGTGGTCGATGATGGATGGTATGGATCAAGACGAAGCGGTCCCCGGATCGTGAAACGAGCCAGGGACCGCCTCTTGTCTCAAGCTGAGTCTAGCTGACGACAACTTCCTGCTTCTTGTCGTCGAAGGTGACCCGCTTGCCGGTCTGGATGGCGGCAATCGTCATGCAGAGCGCCACCGAGTGGTTGTAGGCGGCGTGGATATCGGCATTGGTCTTCCGATTGCGCTTCTGGACGCAGTCCATCCAGTTGCGCATGTGGGCGAGGGTCTGCTTGTCGACCCCGGTGTTGGCCGATGTCTCGATACCGGCCTCGTCAGAGAGGCTGTAGGATTCGAGCTGGTTGGCCTTCATCCCCATCGACCGGGCCATGTTGTCCTTCAACCCGCCCTCGGCGGTCACCTTGTTGGTGTCGAGGTTGAGAGTTCCACCGTTCGAGTAGTAGATCTCCTTGACGCCGCCGGCCTCATTGGTCATCCGCGATGAATAGAGAACCTGGAACGCCTTGTCGGTCTTCGGATTGTGATAATCGAAGACGGCG
>JBEAVZ010000003.1:0-4632 GCA_041160645.1 Acidobacteriota bacterium | reverse complement strand
GTTGTATAGCGCCGTAGCCGCTTCTGCGACTACGGCGCCTTTTTATCACCCACCGCTCAGTGCGACTCCCGCGTCACCTCGACGCCACTCTTCCCAACCAGGAAGTCTAAATCGGCGCCCTCATCGGCCTGCAGCACGTGTTCAGTGTAGAGCTTATAATATCCACGTGGATGCTCCATCGCCGGTGGCTGCCAGCGTGACCGCCGCTCCGCCAGCACCTCCTCCGTGACCTCGAGGTGAAGCCGTCGCGCCTCGACGTCGAGCTCGATCATATCCCCATTCTCGACCAGCGCCAGAACGCCCCCTGCCGCCGCCTCCGGCGCGACGTGCAGCACCACCGTCCCATAGGCCGTTCCGCTCATCCGCGCATCGCTGATCCGCACCAGATCGGTAATCCCCCGCCGCAGCAACTTTGGCGGCAGCGGCATGTTCCCGACCTCCGGCATCCCCGGATAGCCCTTCGGTCCGCAGTACTTCAGGACCATCACGCAGGTCTCGTCGATGTCGAGATCCTCGTCGTCGATCCGCGCATGCAGATCCTCGATCGACTCAAAGACGACCGCCCGTCCGCGATGCTTCATCAATGCCGGCGTCGCCGCCGAAGGCTTGATCACCGCCCCGTTCGGGCAGAGATTCCCCCGCAGCACCGCAATCCCACCCTGCGGCGCAAAGGGCGCCTCGATCGGCATGATCACCTCGCGGTTCCAGTTCGGCGCCTCCGCCGTATTCTCGCCAATCGTCTTCCCGTTGACCGTCAACGCATCTCGATTGATCAGATCGCCCAGCTCCCGAATCACTGCCGGAATGCCGCCCGCATAGTAGAAGTCCTCCATCAGGTACTTGCCCGACGGCATCAGGTTGACCAGACACGGCACCTCTCGCCCCAGCCGGTCAAAATCCTCGAGCTTGAAATCGACCCCCATCCGTCTGGCAATCGCCAGCAGATGGATCACCGCGTTGGTCGATCCGCCAATCGCCCCAATCACCCGCACCGCATTCTCAAAGGCCTCCCGCGTCAGGATCTTCGACATGCGCAGATCCTCGTTGACCATCTCGACGATCCGCCGCCCCGCCATGTGCGACAAGGCATACCGCCGCGAATCGACCGCCGGAATCGCCGCGTTCATCGGCATCCCCATCCCCAGCGCTTCGACCACACTCGCCATCGTCGACGCCGTTCCCATCGTCATACAATGGCCCGTCGAGCGGCTCATGCAGCTCTCCGCCTCCTGGAAATCACAGAGCGGCATCGCCCCGCTCCGCACCGCCTCGCTGAAACTCCAGACATTCGTCCCCGAGCCGATATCCTCTCCCCGGAACTTCCCGTTGAGCATCGCTCCACCCGAGATCGCCAGTGTCGGCAGATCGCAACTCGCCGCCCCCATCAGACACGCCGGCGTCGTCTTGTCACACCCCACCAGCAAGACCACCCCATCGAGCGGATTGGCCCGGATCGTCTCCTCGACATCCATACTCGCCAGGTTCCGGAAGAGCATCGCTGTCGGACGCATCAGATTCTCACCCAGCGACATCACCGGAAACTCGAGCGGAAAGCCTCCCGCCTCATAGACCCCACGCTTGACGTGCTCCGCAATCTTCCGAAAGTGGCCGTTGCACGGCGTCAACTCCGACCAGGTGTTGCAGATCCCAATCACCGGCCGCCCGTCAAAGACATGATCCGGATAACCCTGATTCTTCATCCAACTGCGGTGGATGAAGGCCGCCTTGTCGATCGGCCCAAACCAGTCCCGACTCCTCAGTTTGCGTTCTTTTCCGTCTGACATTTCTCTCCTTTTTTCACCCTGGGCGCTTGTTGCCCAGCTCTTTAGCGGCTGCTGTGAGTTGATGACCACGCCCCGCGCGGCCCCGCCTAATTTATCTTTGTCTGCTTCCACTGTCCACCTTCTCTCATGAGAGAAGACTAAAAAAGAGTTGTTTTCTGCGAAGATTGTTTCCTGGTTGACAATGTGCGCGGCGATGAATAGGATGCTCATAATGACGATGAAACGACGCGCAAAGATTCCGGTCAGTGTGGCAGAGCAGGCGCTGGTCCGCCTCATGCGGGTTGGTGACCGGATGTGGCGCGAGTCGGACGAGCGGTTCCGGCGGTGGGATCTGACCGACAATCACTACAACGTGCTCCGCATTCTCAATGGCGCCGGGGAACCGCTCCGCCAGGTCGAGATCGGGCGGCGCATGCTCTCCTCACGGGCCAATGTGACCAAGGTCGTCGACCACCTCGAGAAGCTCGGACTGGTCCGGCGCCTCGACTGCGCGGACCGGCGCGTCAATCTCGTCGAGCTGACCGAGGGCGGCCTCAACTTTCTCGAGACGACCGCTGCCGAGGTGATCGGCGCGGCGACCACCGCCCTCGCGCCGCTCAACCGCGAAGAGCAGAAGACCCTCTACAATCTTCTCGGTCGCCTGCTCGAGTAGGAAAAATTTTACCAGAATAGTTTACAGGGAAACAAAATGGAGGGAGAGGCAATGCGGATTATTCGAGCCAAGGATCGTTACCACATGGAGTCGGGCTGGCTCTCGGCCTACTGGCTCTTCAGTTTCGATCAATACTATGATCCGACCAATATTCGATTTGGCGCCTTACGGGTCTTCAACCATGACCGGGTCGCGGGTGGGAGCGGCTTTCCGATGCATCCGCACCGCGAGATGGAGATCGTCACCTACGTGCTGGAGGGGACTCTGCAGCACCGCGACAGCACGGGGGGTGAGGGGCTGATCAGGGCCGGCGAGGTGCAGCGGATGACGGCGGGGACGGGAATCGTCCATTCCGAGATCAACCCGCACCCGACGGAGCCGGTGCGGCTGATGCAGATGTGGGTCATGCCAGGCCAGAAGGGGTTGCCCCCGTCTTATGAGCAGAAGCAGTTCACCAAGGAGCAGCGGACGGGACGGTTGCTGCCGATCGCCGCGGGCGCGGATCTGCCGGGAGTGGTCAGGGTGCACCAGGATGTGACCTTCCTTGTTGGGCACCTGCGGGCCGGCGACCGGGTCGACTGGTCGCTCGCGCCGGGCCGGCGCACCTTTCTTTATGTCATTGAGGGCGAGATCGGCCTCGGTGACGAGGTGCTGGCCGCCGGAGACCAGGCGCGGATCGTCGATCGTGAGACGCTCGATCTGACCGGACGGATCGATGGCGAGGTTATCCTGATCGATCTGGCCTGAGACCGATCAGCGATTTGAATGGAGAAGGAGAAGCTATGTCGGAAACACTGGAATTGATCAAATCACGCATCTCGGCCAATATGTTCGACACCACTCGGACGCTGACCGCAGAGGAGATCAGCGAGCTGGTCGGTTACGCGACCGAGGCGCCCTCGGCCTACAACATCCAGCCCTGGCGGTTTATTGCTGTGACGGAGCCGGCGGCCAAGGCGAGGCTCAAAGCGGTCTCCTACAACCAGCAGAAGGTTGAGGATGCCGCGGTCACCTTCATCGTCCTTGGCGATCTGCACGGATATGAGCGGCTGTCGGAGGTGCTGGAGCAGTCGGTTGCGGCCGGCATCATCGCCCCCGCGATGGCCGAGAGCTGGGTTGAGATGGCCAATGCCGGATATGGCGGAAACGAACAGCTGCGGCGCGATGAGGCGATCCGCAGCGGCTCGCTGGCGGCAATGAACCTTATGATTGCCGCGGCGGCGAAGGGGCTCGTCAGCGGCCCGATGGTCGGCTTCGATCCGGCCGGAGTGAAGAAAGAGTTCGGGATCTCGGACCGCTTCCTGCCGGTCATGCTGCTGACGGTCGGATATCCCGCGCCGGGCAACTGGCCGCGCAAGCCGCGCCTGGCGGTCGGGAAGGTCCTGGCCTTCAATAATGACCGTCCAGACTGGGAGTAAAACTGGGAGCGAGAGGATTTTTACTTCCGGGCTTCTTTTCCTGGGCGAGAGGTGTATAATGGCTACTTGTTCGGGGCGTAGCACAGCCTGGTAGTGCGCTCGGTTTGGGACCGAGAGGCCGGAGGTTCGAATCCTCTCGCCCCGACTCTTTAGAATCAACAACTTACGAGCAAGAAAAGGCACCTGAAAGGGTGCCTTTTCTGCTTCTACTCACGACTTCCTCACGACGCTCGCAAAAAACCAATAAAAACGGGCCTTTTTGAACGCGCTATTTTTGACGCTCATAACCTGCCTTTCCCAGCCTCAGACCAAGTTTTGTTTAGAAGTTCAGGATGATTCCTGACTGCGTATCCGTACACCAGAGGAGAGGTGCATTCCGATCGGTCTATCGGCTTTTGGTGAGACATTCCCGGTTGCGATCAGGTGCTTTTGCGGTATGATGCACCTCTGGCCGCACCGGAGGGTTTGCCTGCTTCGGCCTGTCAGAATCCTGCTGAACCATCACCCCTTCTGCCCCCTGAGCCAATCGATCGGGTAGTGGTCAAGTATTAATCGAACAGTTTGGTCTGCAATGATTCGAGTTAGGTAGTCCATAGTTAAGCACGCCGTGCTGTTTTGCCTTCGTGTTCAGCCAGGGAGGTTTGGCTAATGACAGATCGGTTTGATGTATTCCTTTCCCATAACAGCAAAGAAAAGCCTGCGGTTCGAGAGATTGGCAGAAAGCTTCGAGAAGCTGGATTGACCTGTTGGCTGGATGAAGAGCAGCTCATCCCAGGAG
>JBEAVZ010000523.1:0-10652 GCA_041160645.1 Acidobacteriota bacterium | reverse complement strand
CGTTGATTACCCGTCAAAACCAGATGCATCTTAGCGAACAGGCGATACTGAGTCAAGGACTTTGTCCGTGCCGTTCAACATTATCCAAACGACTGCCCGGACCGGTCAGTCCTGGCGCTCCGCAGCGACTCGGCCTTCCCTCTTCTGTTCATCATTTTGTGTATATTAATAAGGATAGCGCCAGATTGGGCATCCAACGGGGGGCGTCTTGAATAGATGTCGGGGCATTGCTAATATTGCCGCTGGCAAGGCCGAGCCCTTCGCGCCAGGTGCGCCACCGCGACGAGAATCCGGGCCGCGCCACCATTGCTGCGCATACTATTTTTACCGGCAGACTTTTTTCAGGCATACTGCTTTGAGCAGAGTCGATGACAAATGCATTTATGCCAGAAGTTTTCACGAAAGAAAAAGCGAGGCCACCGTTCAGTGTTGGTTGAGGGGTATGATCCTGAATGGCCCTGTCAGGCTTCAACTTTTTCACAAGGAGCTCATAAGGAGTGAGGTATGGAAACAGGACTTGATCAAATTATCAGCGTTGCCCGGCATCAGCGAATCAACTGGACGCTGGCCGGACTTGTTGGAGCGGGTATTCTTGTCCTCGGAGCGCTCTTCGGATCAGCAGCGACCTCGAAGGGGTGGTTCTGGGGCAATGGTGAGAACAAGGTGCCGATCTATGTCTCGACCGACTCAAAGGTCAATGAACAGGTCACGCTGCACGGTGGATTCTCACCCATCGCCAAGGCGGTAACGCCGGCGGTCGTGACGATCAACGTGCAGAGCCGAGCGCGGCAATCACAGATTCCGCCATTTCTGGAGCCTTTCCGTGACTTCTTCGACCGGCCGGGCCGGCCGAATCAGCCGGAAGATCCGGAGGGACCGGACGGGGATAACGAGAATATGCCGCGGCGACGGGGAACGCCCGGACCGCTGCGCCCCAGTGGGGTCGGATCGGGCATCATCGTCAGTCCTGACGGGTATATCCTGACCAATAATCACGTCGTCGATGATGCGGACAAGGTGACGGTCGAGCTGGCCGACCGGCGTCAGTACGAGGCCAAGGTGGTGGGGACAGATGCGCCGAGCGATGTCGCCGTGATCAAGATCGAGGCGAACAATCTGCCGACCGTCCCCTTTGGTGATTCGGAGAAGGTCGAGGTGGGAGACATCGTCCTCGCCGTTGGCAATCCTCTCGGAATCGGACAAACGGTGACCATGGGCATCATCAGCGCCAAGGGACGTCGGTCACCTGGCGGTGACAATCGCAGCTATGAAGACTTTCTGCAGACCGACGCGGCAATCAACCGGGGCAATTCAGGTGGCGCGCTGGTCAATCTGCGTGGTGAGCTGATCGGTATTCCATCCCAGATTCTCTCGCAGACGGGTGGAAACATCGGAATTGGCTTCGCGATTCCGACCAAGATGGCCCGCAACGTGATGGATCAGTTGATTCGGAACGGCAAGGTTCGCCGTGGAAAGCTGGGAGTCTACGTCAGAGATCTCCAGCCGGAGATCGCCAAGCAGTTTGGTTTCAAGGGGACGGATGGAGCCTTTGTCGACGATGTCGAGAAGGGTGAGCCAGCCGATCTGGCGGGAGTCCAGCCCGGCGACATCATCACCGAGTTCCAGGGGCAGCGGATCCAGGACAGCTCGCAGTTGCGCAATCTGGCCTCGCAGACGGTTCCCGGGACCCAGGTTAAGTTCAAGGTCTGGCGCGATAACGGAGAGCGTGAACTGAACGCCAAGCTGGCTGAAGTCGATCTGGCGGCGGGCGCCGCCCAGCCGAAGGCGACCACAGAGGGTGAGGCGGGCACCGGACTCCTCTCGGGAGTGCAGGCTGAGAATGTGACACCGGATTGGATTCGCCAGCTCAACCTTCCCTCGGGAACGCAGGGCGTGGTGGTGACGAAGGTCGATCAGAACAGTCGGGCCGCGGCGGCAGGCCTGCGCCGTGGCGACGTGATCGAGCGGGTTGGCCAGCAGGTGGTGACCAACAGCAGCGACTTCAACGCGGCCGCCCGGAAGGCGAGCGGCAGTGAGGTGCTGCTGCGGATCCGGCGTGCTGAACGTGGATTCTTCATCGTCGTTCAGGCGCAGGAGTAGTTCCACGGGCCAATTGGGCGCCAAAAAGCGAGGGCAGGGATGGAATTGAAACTCCATCCCTGCCCTTTTTATTTAGGTCAGCGGTTGTGATGATCCGCGGCTGAGCTAGGCGCCGACCGGACGCGCCGCCCCACCCTTGGCGAGGCGCTCGTCGCACGCCGCCCAATCGATATTCGAGAAGAAGGCCTCGATATACTTGGGACGGTCGACGGGCGCGTAGTCACGAATGAAGGCATGCTCCCACACGTCCATGATCAGGACCGGGCTGAAGCCAGCAACGTTGCCCGTCTCGTGGAGATTGATCCAGTGGTTGGAGAGGCGACCGGTGACCGGGTCGAAATAGGTTGCCGCCCAGCCCACTCCCCGCATCTTGCCAACGGTGACAAAGTGCTTCTTCCAGTTCTCGAAGCTCCCGAAGTTGGCCTCGGCCGCCTTGACGAAGGCTGAGCCGGCATCCGGCTCTCCGCCACCATTCTTCTTCAGGTTGCCGAAGTACCACTCGTGGAGCACCATGCCGTTGTACTCGAAGCCGAGACGACGGGTCAGCTCGGAGTAGACCGGCATCTCTTTCGGGGTAATCTCACCACGACCCAGCTCGGCAATCTGCTCGTTGAGGAGATTGGTGTTGGTCACATAACCCTCATAAAGCTTGAAGTGCATGGCCAGGGTTCCGTCAGTGATCCCGGTCAGCCCGCTCAGATCGAAGGATTTCGCTTTGTAGACAACATTGCTCATCTAAATCTAGCCTCCTGAATGTATTCTTGAATAACGATCGACTCTGCGATTCGGAAGATCATGGCCTGGTCTGAGCCAGATCAGGCGAGGTCTTGCCGGCTCTTTGTTGAATGGGTAGAGACAGGGGAACCGGGCGTCCGGATCGAGTCCGCACGCCCGGCGAGTAACCATCGTCTCGTTGCCTGATCAGGACTGGCTGCGATTGGACAGCAGCGTGATCAGAACAATGATGCTCATAATGATCACCATGCCGCCGGGCATCATTTTGAAGCCCTTGGTCGCCGCCATTCCAAAGCGTCCGAGCAGCAGGAAGGTGACCACGAGGGCAACCCACCAGCCAGCCTGGAAGAGGCCCCGCATCATGGCCACAGCTGCGCCACTAAGGAGGAGGCCGGAGACCACTCCCGCGAGGAGCGAGGCGAGGCTACCCGCCTTGAGATATCCCATCAGTCCACCGACCGCAACCAGCACAGCGTAGAGCAAGACAATCCAGACAACCATTTCAACTCTCCTTCTCGTTCTCCGGGTGACCGGAAAAAGTGGATAACGCTTCGGAGATTAGCACCTCCTCCCCTCCACAAGCAAACGGCTTTTCCGTCCGGCCCGGTCCGGAAAATGGTCATGATTTGGGTCGGAAAGGGGCGCGAATTTCTTAAACCATATTGGTCTATGACTTAGGGACAACCACAATATATTGGTGAGAAATCCCGTTGACAACTCTTTATCTAGTGGACTATATTTCGACCCGCCGAAGAAGACACACCGGATGCGCGAGGGGTTCCAGGCACAGGCCTGCCTGGCTGTTTAGCTTGTGTATCTGCCCAGGGATATTTTCAAAAACAAATAAAACAACATAAATCGATCGCAAAAAGAAACGATCGCCAGGAGATAAATACAAATGAGCGTAAGTAAGCAGAAGATCGTTCGATTTGCCGCGCCGGGTGCCACGGGAGTGCTGGGAATCAACGCCGAGCGTGTAGTGGCCAAGCGTTACTCATTGAAGGATCTGCAGGGTAACCCGCTTGAGCAGTGGGAAGACATCGTCAAGCGCGTCGTCTCGCACGTGGCGCGGGCGGAGACTATTCCACAGCGGTACGAGGAGTTCAACCTGCAGATGACGCGGCTGATGATGGAGCGGGCCTTTGTCCCGAACACGCCGTGTCTGGTCAATGCGGGCAAGCCGAAGGGGCAGCTGGCGGCATGTTTCGTCCTGCCGGTGCCGGATTCCCTCGATGGGATTATGGAGCATGCCAAGCAGTGTGCCCTGATCCATCAGAGCGGGGGCGGAACGGGGATGACCTATGAGCGGCTCCGCCCGGCCGGAACACCGGTCGGCGAGGGGCGCGGAATGGCCTCCGGCCCGGTCTCCTTCATGCAGATTGTCAACACCATGACCGAGACGGTCAAACAGGGTGGGGTGCGGCGCGGGGCCAACATGGGCATTCTGGCCGTCGCCCACCCCGACATCCTGCGTTTCATCCACGCCAAGAATGACCAGAAGAGCCTGACCAACTTCAATATCTCCGTGACGGTCAGCGACAAGTTCCTCCGGGCAGTGGAGAACGAGGAGTGGTTCCAGACCGAGTTCAATGGTGAGCCGTGGGATCGGCCAATCTATGACCCAAAGGCGAACAATGGTGAGGGTGGCGACTACACCTACCGTGGCGAAGCCCCGCCGCAGCCGGGTCTGGTCTATGCGCCGGACATCTGGGAGCGGATCATCAGTTCGACCCACCGGTGGGCTGAGCCGGGAATCATCTTTATCGACAACGTCAACCGGCACAATCCGCTGCGCAATTCGATGGGTCTGAAGAAGGCCTCCAATCCGTGCGCTGAGCAGATGCTCCACGACTACAACGCCTGCAATCTGGGCTCGATCGACGTCGCCAAATACTATGACGAGCAGACGGACGACCTCGACTGGGATCGTTTCGCCAGCGACATCTACTGGACGGTCCGGTTCCTCGACAACGTGATCGATACCTGCGACTGGCCGCTGCCCCAGATTCACGAGACGGTTCATCGGACGCGTCCGGTCGGGCTGGGAATCATGGGCTTCGCCGATCTTATGCTGAAGAAGCGGATCACCTATGGCAGCGAGGAGTCAGCAGTCTACGCCGACCGGATGATGGACTTCTTCCGCAAGTGTTCGTGGAAGGCCTCGCTGGCCCTGGGCGCGGAGAAGGGGGTCATGCCGGAGTTCGAGGCGAATCGTGAGCTCTATGACGATCTGATCTACAACGAAGTTGGACTGGATCGTTCCCTGCCCCTCACGCCGCGCAACTATGAGGTGACGACGGTCGCGCCGACCGGCACCATCTCGCTGGTGGCGGAGACGAGTTCCGGTTGCGAGCCGAACTTCTCCTACGCCTATGTGCGGCGCGACACGCTGGGAACGCGCACCTACGCCCACCCGGTGGCGGCCCGGGTGCTCGGAATCGAGCTCGACAACACCGATCCGGCTTCGATCGAGAAGGCGGCCAATTTCATCGTTGAGAATCGTGACCAGCTGCCTTCATACTTCGTGGATGCGTTGACACTCGATCCGGACGATCACCTGCGGGTTTTGAAGGCCTTCCAGGATCACGTCGACAACTCGATCTCGAAGACGGTCAATGCGCCATCGACCTACACGCTGGAGGACACCGATCGGGTTCACCGGCTGGCGTGGAAGATGGGGGTCAAGGCGGTCAGCTACTACCGCGATGGTTCGCGCGACGACCAGGTGCTGACGGCGGTGACCAGTCCGGCGAAGGAGGCGCCTGCCGTCGCGTCCGAGCCGGCGGCGAGCCCGAAGACTGACGCGAAAAGTGAGCGCCGGCCGGAGCCGATCCCGCGGATCGAGCGGCCACGGGAGCTGGTCGGGTCGACCTGGCAGATCTCGTTCGACCACCAGAACCTCTACGTGACGATCAATCACGATGGATCGCGGGTACTCGAAATCTTCGCGACGGGGGCGGGACTCTCGGTCTCGGTTGGTCTGCTGGCCTCGAAGATGCTGCGCGGTGGCTTTGAACCTGACGAGGTCGCGGCGAGCCTGAACAAGGTGATTGGCAACCACTCGGTCTGGTTCAACGAGCGGCTCTGCACCTCGCCGGAGCAGGTCGTCGCCGAGTGCATCCTGCTTACCAAGCGGCGGCTGCAGAATGAACCCGATTCGGCCCGTGCGGCCGCCAAGCTGGCCATCGCGCATTCTCCCGGTGCGGTGGCGGGCACGGCGACCAGTGCGCAGCCGCGGCAGGCGGTGACGATCGACTCACGGAAGGTCATCACCGTCTGTCCGGAATGCACAAGCCTGCAGATCGAGTATGCCGGAGGCTGTTACACCTGCCGTGACTGCGGCTTCTCGAAGTGCGTGTAACCGATCGACGGTTGTGGGCACCGTGTGCAGACTGGCCGGGGAGGGTTCGAAACCTCCCCGGCCAGTCGACTTTTAGCCCACCGTGTCTCAAGCCGAGTGCGCCGGCGGCGGAGGGACTTGACGGAGCCCGTTTCATTGGGTAAATATCGATTCGGGCAGGATATTAAAAGGTAATAATCGTCCCGCCGCGCGGGATCCGGTGATATGGTCAGGACGATTAGGGGAGTCAATGCGGTAGACCGGTGATGAAGATCAAGGCCTTTTGCGCGGAGATGGCGCAAAAGGTCTTTGCTTTATCGCCGAGTAAGTGAATATGATCGCTATTGGGAAGAACATCAATAACCAGGAAGCAAAACGGAAGATAGAACGAAGATAGGAAGATAGAACGAGGATAAAGATGGGAAACAACAGATTGAAGACGATGGTCCTGCTGGCCTCACTGACGGCGCTGGTGCTTTTTCTGGGGCAGGCGTTGGGTGGACGGGGTGGTCTGCTCATGGCCTTGATCTTTGCCGGCGGGATGAACTTTGCGAGCTACTGGTGGTCGGACAAGATCGTCCTGCGGATGTATAACGCGCAGGAGGTCTCGGAGACCGAGGCGCCGGATCTATACCGGATGATCGTCGACCTGGTGCGGCGCGCCAACATGCCGATGCCGCGGGTCTACATCATTCCCGAGCAGACGCCGAACGCCTTTGCGACGGGGCGCAATCCCGAGCATGCGGCGGTAGCGGTGACGGTCGGCTTGATGGAGATGCTCACTCCGCGGGAGCTGGCCGGGGTCATGGCGCATGAGCTGGCCCACGTCCGGAACCGCGACACCCTGATCATGACCGTCTCAGCGGCGCTGGCGGGAGCGATCGGATACCTGGCCCAGTTCGCCATATTTGCCGGGGGGCTCTTCACCTCGCGATCAGACGATGACGATGGCCCCAATCCGCTGGTGGCGATCCTCGGGATGGTTATTGCGTCGATCGCCGCACCGATGATCCAGATGGCGATTTCGCGTTCACGTGAGTTCATCGCCGATGAGACGGGCGCGCGGCTGACCGGCGATCCGCTGGCGCTCGCCGACGCGTTGCGGAAGATCGAGGGGTGGAGCCAGCAGATTCCGCTCCACTCCGGGTCTCCGGCGACCGCCCATCTCTTCATCATCAACCCCTTCGCGGGTGGTGGGCTGGCAAGGCTCTTCAGCACGCACCCCTCGACCCGCGCCCGCATCGAGCGACTCGAGCAGATGGCCCGGTAAGGCCGAACAGCGTGGTCTGAAAAGTGAGATCCCCCGGGATGGAGCCTCGTGCGCCATGCCGGGGGATCTCTGCGTGTAGCGAGTCGGATGTTGATGACCATGGGCGGGGCGGTCAATCGAGCCGCTGGACGAGTCGCCAGACGGCGATGAAGGCCCCAATCGTCCCGACTAGCAGTCCAGTGACGCTCAACCAGGGTGAGGTCGCCAGCCAGCGATCGAGCAGATAGCCAAGGATGACCCCACCGGCAATCTGTGAGGAGATGGTGGTGCCGATGGACAGCGCCAGCGCAAGCCGGCGCTGATTGTCTGGTCTCTCTGGCGGTCGCATCCCGGTATCACTGTTTCCGGGCTGGTGGAGTCGCCGGAGTACTGGCAGGAATATTTGAGGGAGAGTAGCTCATGCCCTTCAGGCGGTCACGGATCTCCGGTGGCAACTGTTGCATGGCCTTGTCCATCTCCTCCTTGGTGAAGGCCCGTTTCATCATCTCCGGGACTTCCCCAGGCTTGGTCGGAGATGCCGAGGGGGCGGGCGACGCCGGAAGTGGCGGCGCCGGAGTTGGGGTTGGAGAGGCCTGCTGGACGACCGGGGTTGGGGTCGGAGCGCCGGCATCGAGATCGACCTCCTTCCGGCAACCGACGCTGGCAGCAACCAGGACGAGAAAAGTGGTGCGAAGAAGCAGTGTTGATAGTGGCACTTGCGAATACTCCAGTTTACAGATTACCAAGACAGCGGGTCGCCAAACCCATCCATACAGACCCGTCCCTACTTACCAGTCGCCTTCGGCAGACTGACCAGATTGGCAAAGAGGCGCAGGGGGCCGGGCACGCCTGCCGGGAACTGCCTGAACCACGCGTAGGCGGTGAAGACATAGTTTCCCTTGCCATATTTTGCCACAAGCTGGCCTCCCTGCTGAACCCTTCCGGTGTCATCGGGAGCGGCGAGGAGAGGGGTATAGCGGCTATCCCAGACGCTCAGAAAGTAGAGGCCGCGCTCCTGGACCCAATTCTCCCAGTCGGCAGGACCGATTCGATTGGGAAAATTGAAGAGCGGATGCTCGGGAGCAAGAATGGTGATCGGAGCAAGTTCATCGGTGACGCGGACGCTGCCCTGCATCTGGACCGGATAGGGCGCGAAGTTGCCGCGGCTGAACTCATCCTTGTTGTACTGGACGATCAATGTCCCACCGTTCGCGACATACTCGAGGAGCCGCTTGTTGTTGGCCAGGACATCCTCATTGACCTCATAGACGCGGATGCCGAGCACGATGGTGTCATAGACCGAGAGATCTCCGGCGGCGATTTCAGCCGGCCCGATCACCTTCACGTCGACCCCGAGTTGCTGGAGGATGCGCGGACCGTCGTCTCCGCTGCCCATGATGTAACCAACCTTGAGCCCCTGGGCAACCTGGACATCAAAGAGACGAACCCGCGTGCGGGCGGGTCGGTAGACGAAATGGGTCTGGATGTGCGGGTAAGAGATGGCCTGGTAGCCGGTATTGAACCGGCGGCCATCGACCTCCGCCGCCGCTTCGAGGTCGAAGTTGCCACTGGCCCCGGCGGGAGGGGTGACGCGGAAGAGACGGGCCGTCTTCTCGCCCTGGCGGGTAAAGGCGAGCGGGCGCGGGTCGGCTTCGACCTTCCACCCCGGTGGCGCCGCGAGACTGACCCGACCGTTGATGGCCCGCCGGGCATTGCCGGTCACTTCGACCGAGACCTCGCGGGTCCGGTTACCATTTGCGTCCGGCCCGGCCGGAATAACGAGAAGCGCTGGAGTGACGGTGAGCGTGACGGCAGGCGCCACCTTGAGGGCGCGGCGAATCTCGCCAAAGGTCTTGTCGGCAAAGCGGTATTCGACCGGCTGCTCGATCGTCACCAGCTCGCCACTGAGAGTAAGTTCAACCCTCGCCAGCGCCGTCTGTGGAGCAAAGGGGAGGTTGCGCGGCATGGCCGCGTTCCAGTCGAACTGGTCGCGGGTGCGTTCGCGGGCGAGCCAGTAGGGCTGGGTGACCGGCGCTCCCTCTGGTGGAACGGTCCGGAACCTGGCTACGTAGTCGGGTTTCTCGCGACCGCGCAGGAATTGCATGCCAGAGCCGGGCTGTTCAGCGGTCGCCTCGACCGCCTGGGTCTGCCAATCGGTCGGCGTGACGAGAGTCGAGCGAGGCTTGAGCATCGCCAGGTTAGGCCCGCGCTGGGTATCGCTCTGGCGGGGCCGGCCAACATAGACGTGGGTGGCAATCTCGACCGCCTCGCCGGGCGTGACCATCTCGGTGTTGCTGAGCGCATCTACGATCACCCCGTGCGCTTTGACAAGGGCATCGGAAAATTCACGCTCCTTGCGCTGGAGGAGTCCGTCGATGGTTGCGCGGGCAGGGGCATCGAGCCCGGTCAGCGTGCTCCGGAGCGCGCGGAGCTCCCGGAGACCAGCGGCGAGATGCGGAGCGATCGCCTCCGGCTGCTCGACGCGGTACTCAGCAAGCGCCCGGGCAGCGAACGACTGGATCCGGCGGAGGGCCGGGAGCATCTGCACCCCGGCTGGGCCAGCAAAGCGAACCGCGCCGGTCAACTGCACGTCGAGCCCCTCGAAGAGTGAACTCTCCTTGTCCGGCACCTCGACCGCGGACTGCCAGCGGGGGAAGGAACGGATCTGCGTTCCGCGGGCCTGGATCATGCCAAAATCCTGGGAGCGGTGGCGACTGCGTCCATCGGCGGCCAGTTCAGCGTAGGAGCGTCCGAGCACCGGGTCGAACTCGCCGACATCAAACTCCGCACACTTGCCCTGGCAGGGGCCGAAGAGACGGCCATAGACCTTGAGGACCTGCCACGGCTGAAGCCCTTCATCGCGAAGCTGCTCGGGAAAGCGGGTCGGGTCGGCCGCCGCCTTGATCGCCTCCGGGGTGAGCAGACCAGCAACCTGGTGCTGACCGTGGCCGTCACGCGGAGTGCCGGTAAACCCGCTGACGACGACCAGGGGGCGCATCCGTCTGATGACGCGAACCATGTCACCGAGAATCTCTTCCCGGTTCCACTTCTGGAGCGTCTCCTCTGGCGAGCGGGTGAAACCAAAGTCGAAGGCACGCGTAAAGAACTGCTCCGCGCCATCGAGCTTGCGGGCCGCCAGCAGCTCCTCGGTGCGGATTACTCCGAGGTTCTCCCAGAGCTCCGGCCCAATGCCGTTCTGTCCCCCCTCGCCCCGGTTGAGGGAGAGGT